>CAYTGY010000001.1:0-40375 GCA_964437265.1 uncultured Spirochaetaceae bacterium
CGATGGCAGCTACCTGCCGAAGCGCGGACGCAGAGACGGCGCCAATGTCGCGGTCGCCCATCGGGAAAACACACCGGCCGGCGAGTTGTGGGAGCTCCCCGTGGCAACCCGACGGGTGCTCCTCTCACGGGTCCCCATCTCAGGGGGCAACTATCTCCGTCAGCTCCCCTCCGGTCTCATGCACCGCTACTTCCGGAGCTGGCAGGAACGGACCGACTCGCCCTTTGTCCTCTATTTTCACCCCTGGGAACTCGATACCGAGCAGCCCGTGATCAGCGCCGTGGGAGTGCGTGAACGGCTCCTTCAGTACCGGAATTTGGGGAAGATGCGTGAGCTTCTTCCGCGCTACCTGGAGTTGGGAAAATGGACGAGCGTCCGCGACTACCTGGACCTCCCCACCAAGGAGCCATGCGCGAATCGTGCTCCGGCGATCATCACCACCGCGCACGGCCCCGGCGATGGCGATCAGAATGACGCCGAACCAGTCTCGGTGGTGATCCCTTGCTACAATGAGGAAGACGCCCTTCCATACTTGGAGAAGGCGCTAGGCGAGCTCTCGGCGGCTGCACGTGGACGTTACCGGTTCCAGTACGTTTTTGTAGACGATTGCAGCAAGGACAGCACTCGGACCGACCTCCAGGCCCGCTTTGGCGGCCGGTCGGACTGCAAGTTGGAGTTTCACGAACGCAATAAGGGAGTGGCAGGGGCGATTATGACCGGCATCCGGGCAGCGGACAACGCAATTGTCTGCTCTATGGACGCCGATTGCTCCTACGATCCGCTCGAACTACTGTCGATGATTCCAGAGCTCGACGACGGCGTGGACATGGTCACCGCCTCGCCCTATCACCCTGACGGCTTCGTCCTCGGTGTTCCGGGCTGGCGACTGATGCTCTCCAAGACGCTGTCGCGAATGTACCATCTTCTCCTGCGCCACAAGTTCTGGACCTACACTTCGTGTTTCCGCGTCTATCGCCGCGACCGTGTTGCGCCAATCCAGGTCGATCTGGGCGATTTCCGCGGGATTGTCGAGCTACTCGCCAAACTAGATATGACCGGTGGTACTATCAAAGAGCATCCGGCCACTCTGCAGAGCCGGATCTTTGGGTACTCGAAGATGAAGACAATAAAGACCATCTGGGGGCATCTGAGGCTGTTGTGGCGGTTGATGAGGGAGCGGGGAAAAGGCGGTGATGGAAAAGCCGATGATGGCACCTATGTCACAACATCGCTCTGATTCTTCTCTCTTGTCGACTTTGCCAATCGGTCAACTTGCGACCGAGAGTCTCATGCGGCTGATATCATACGTCAAGGGGGAGGATTTCGTTGGTTGGGATCCGTACGACGGCTTGAACAGCCGTGTGCTCCGAATCGCTTGGCCGCTCAACAAGAACCCGCTTCTTCGACTCGCTTGGATACAGTTCTTCAAGCGTAGTCCGATCAACCTGCGTCGCCTGTTCCTGGTACCGAAGGGAACGAACCCAAAGGCAGTTGCCCTCTTTGTCAGTGGCTATACCGACCTCTTCCGCATGACGTCGGACGAGCAGTATCTTGACACGGCGAAGGAACTCGCAGAGCGGCTCCTATCGAACAGATCGCCCGGCTTCGCGAACGCCTGTTGGGGTTACAATTTTGATTGGCAGGCCAAGAGCGGCTTCAAAGCAGCCTACGTCCCAACCGGCGTTGTGACCTCGTTTGGTGGGTATGGGCTGCTTGACCTCTACGATATCACCAGGTCGGATCAGTACCTGGACGCCGGCATTTCGGCGGCACGATTCATGGTGGAGGACCTCAACCGAACAGAGGATTCCACGGGCACGTGCTTCTCGTACTCACCGAACGATCAGAGTCAGGTATACAACGCCAGTCTTCTCGTGTCACGTCTTCTTTCGCGAGTGTACTCATACACTAGCGAAGACAATCTCGCGAACCTGGCACGCGCATCTGTCGCATATTGCTGTGCTCGCCAATCCGAGAACGGTTCTTGGGTTTACAGCCCAGAGTCCCACCATCAGTGGGTCGATAGCTTTCATACAGGATTCAATTTAGAGTGTGTATGCGAGTACGCGAAGCACACAGGGGACTCGGGCTTTGCAGAGAACCTCACGCGCGGCCTTCAGTACTACTTGGACACCTTTTTCACTCCAGAGGGAATGGCGAAGTACTACAATGACACGATCTTTCCAGTCGATGTGCACGCCGTGGCACAGCTCTTTGTGACTCTCAGATCCACTGGTTTACTGGAGGAGCACGAGAGCGTCGTGTCACGCGTCTTGCTGTGGACCGTTGCTAACATGCAGGATGAGAGCGGCTACTTCTACTATCAGCACCGCCATCGTCGAACGAATCGAATACCGTACATGCGGTGGTCGCAGGCGTGGATGTTTTACGGCTTGAGTAGGCTGCTCAGGGCGAGGGCTGAAGGACCCTCCGGAGTTGGAACTCGTTGACCCGTCATCGGTGAATCGGGTTATTGCGCGAGCGCAAACTGCGCACGGTAGCGTGGCTGTACTGACAGCCTCAAGGCGGAGACGAGTGTCCAGATCGGAGAGACCGTGCGGTTTCACGGACCGGAGCCGAAGTGAGCTGCGACGGGTTCTGCTCGTGAACCAGGGCACCGTCCCGCACTATCGTGTGCCGGTCTACAATCACCTTCATAAGTACCTTCGTGGCTATGGGTTCGAGTTCATTGTCACGGCTGAAGGTGTTCAGGCGGGATCACCCGACTCCGTGCGATTCCCCTACATTGAGGCTACGCAAACTCTGGCAAGGCTGCTTAGCGGAATTGACCGGGCTTCGGTCGACGCAGTCATACTCTGGGTAAACCTGAAGAACGGTTTTCTCTTCCCTCTGATCCTGATTACCCGATGTTTGCTGCGCAAGCCGGTCCTGTACTGGGGTCATGGCGGTGATCTTGAGGATCCAAACTCACGTGTGAAAAACGCTCTCTATGCGATTCAGCACAAGCTCAGTGATGCGATCGTGCTGTACGCTGAGCATCTACGTGACGTTCTCCCTGATAGCGTACGACACAAGGCGTTCTCTGCCACGAACACGCTATCCGTGCCAAGTGAACGCCCATCGAGTTCCGTCGTGCGTCGGTGCATGCAGGACTTTGGAGTAACGACTCGACGAAACATCATTTTCGTGGGTCGGGTAGAACGTAGGAAGCGGCCGATGGATCTGATCCAGGCGTTTCGAAGGATCGACAGGCAAGACCTCGGCCTGGTGGTTGTGGGCCCCGACCCTGATGGCATTCTCGACGGTGTCGCGGACGACCGCATTGTCATCACCGGGCCCGTGTATGGGGTAGCGAAAGAGGCGCTACTGCACGGGGCCGACGTGTTCTGCATTCCCGGGCATGTCGGACTTGGGATCGTCGATGCGTTCTGGGCTGGCCTGCCCCTCGTGACAGAAAACGTTCCGCACGCACCCGAGGTCGGTTTTCTCAAGGACGGCGAAAACGGCTTCATGGTGCCAGAAGGTGATACTGCCGCGCTTGCAGATCGCCTTGAGCTATTGGCGTTCGACGAAACCCTCCTGAACCAGTTTTCCGAGGCAGCACGGAGGGAGATAGCGACCAACGGCACAATCGATCGGATGGCCGAGGGCTTCAGAGATGCCCTGCAGTACTCATTCCGCCATCGCTATCGCTCTCATCGAGAACGGAGCAAGACGTGAGCCCGCAGATTGCAAGGATAGGCGTCTGGGCCTTCATCGTTGTGCTGTTCGTGATCGAATACCGTCGGGCTGATTCTCGAGCATCATTGGCGACCTGGGTTCCTACACTTTGGATGGGAGTGGCAGGTTCTCGCACGCTTTCCCAATGGTTGGACCCGGAATTAGTCGCCAATGGCTCTTCGGAGGGAACGCCGCTGGACCGGTTGTTCTTCTTTGGATTGATCCTGCTCGGGATTCTGATCCTGATTGACCGCCGATTCAGCATTTCGGACTTTGCAAAGCGGAACCGCTGGTTGGTGCTGTATTTCTTGTTTGCCGCCGCGAGTATACTCTGGTCGTGGTATCCGGTTGACTCGGCGAAGCGACTGATCAAGAGCGTTGGCAATCTTGTCATGGCACTCCTGATCCTGACTGAGGAGTCGCCACGCGACTCTTTGGTGGCAGTGATACGCAGATTGGGGATGGTTCTTGTCCCGCTTTCGTGGCTGTACGTCAAGTACTTCCCCGACCTCGGACGCCAGTACCACATGGGTCAACCACTCATGAGGGGTGTTGCCCTCCAGAAAAACGGATTGGGCCAACTCTGCATGATCGTTGGGATAGTAGCGGCGTGGCAGTGGATTCTCAACACGCGTGGAGTGAGTGGAGCGCAGCGCAGCGGAAATGTGCTCTACGGCGCAGTAGTGGTTCCAGTGCTCGGATGGCTCTTGTTGAGGTCCGACAGTGCAACATCGCTGATGGGGCTCGGACTAGCCTGTGGACTGCTCGCCCTAGGACGCATCGGCGCGGTGGCGCGGCAGCCGTCCAAGTTGGTCAGCATCGGCCTGATTCTGGGCGGCGCCGTGATTCTCGCGGAGGGGCTTTTCCACCTGAGTTCCGTGCTAATCGTGAACGTGCTCGGACGAGATCTTGAGCTCACCGGTCGCGTTGATGTGTGGGCCACCCTCATAGGCTTGGCCAGGCGCCCGGTCATCGGTGCCGGCTACGAGAGCTTCTGGCTTACCTCGAATCCCATAACTGAGACATTCGGTCTGAACCAAGCCCACAATGGGTACCTGGAAACCTACCTGAATCTTGGCTTGGTCGGATTAGGCCTGCTTGTGCTTTCGATAGGGTCGGCAATCGTCAAGAACATACGGTCTGCATCACTTGACTTCGCCTTCTCTTACCTGCGTTTGACGCTCGTGATTGTGATCATATTCTACAATCTGACGGAGGCGATGTACCACGGTGTCAACAACCTCTGGGTGCTGTTCCTGGTCAGTGCAATCACAGTAGAGACGAGTGATATGCCGATCCCGGCGCTGGATGGGCCAGACAGGTCGTCCGATTTCGTCGCAGATTCGGGCATAGCGCGATAAAATCGAAGTTGAGACAGCCGGGACGGGATGACATGTCCCCAAGGAGGCAGAGACGTGCTGCAAAACGCGTACAGACAACGGGCCGGTCGTGTTTCGATTATGGCCATGTTGTTCTGCTCATTTTGGTTCATACAACCCCTTCACCCGGAGGTGATCCCGCAGGAACGCCGGGTCGACTGGCTCGGCAGTGTAGGGGTTGAAGGCGGGATTCCCTACAGATCGACCGTCCACGCAAACGTCCTGGAATCGCCGTACAATGCGGCTGGTGACGGCGTGGCTGATGATACAGCGGCGCTTCAAGCAGCGATTGATGACTGCCCACCGGGAGAAGTCGTGTGGATCCCCTCGGGGACCTATCGGATCACGGACCGCCTGAGGATGAAGTCTGGCGTTACGGTGCGTGGCGCGGGCATCGGCGAGACCCTAATCAAGGGGGACGATAGCTTCACAGGACCGTATCTCGTCGGTTTTGAGGCGGAGGGGCTATGGTTCGACGGAGTGCTTGAGGCCGCCAGAAACGTTGCCGGGGCCGCGGCAAAGGGTGCTTCTCAAATACCCGTGTCGGGGAGTGGCTGGTCAGTTGGGGACGTCGTCCTCATCGATATCGCCGAGGATCCTCCCTTTTCGACGAATGACGGTACCGGCGGAACCTGCACGTGGTGCGGTGAGGAGAGCGGCGATCGACCAGCAGGCCAAGTTGTTGAGATCAGCGCGGTGCAGGCCGACTCAATCGACATCGCCATACCGCTGTACTTTGACCTAGACGCCTCGCTATCTCCGCGTGTGTCTCGGTTACGCCCGGAGTGGATAATTGCTGAGGCCGGACTCGAAGACCTTTCATTGGACAACAGCGAGAGTCACAACCCGGCGCAGTACAACTACGGAATTCTGTACATGATGAGTTCGCGCGACAGTTGGGTGAGCAATGTCGAACTGGTCACAACGCTGAAGACCGGACTAAAGATGACTTACAGCTATCGGAACACGATCAGGGGGTGCGTCATACGCAATAGCCACGCCTACACCTCCGATGCGGGCTACGGTCTCTACTTCACCTATGGAGTGTCTGCGTCTGCGATTGAGAACAACATTTTCCACGATCTGACCGTAGGAGTGATCTTCAATGGTCCAGTATCGGGAAACGTGGTTGCCTACAACTACATGACCGACATGAAGTCCGACACTTTCCCGACTTCGGTGCGAAACGGGATTATCGCGCACGGGGCGCACCCAATAATGAACCTGTTCGAAGGCAACTTTCTCGACGGACCGGGGATCAGCTGTGATTTTTACTGGGGTACTTCTAGCCACAATACCTTTCTCAGGAACCGAGTTGCCATCGATCCGACAAAGACAACGGGTGCTGCGAACGTGTCTATCTGGAAGGGGCAGACCTACTACAATCTTGTGGGTAACGTTTTCGGCAGTGATGGGTACGAGTCTGTGTATGAGAGCACGAATTTGTACGGCGCTCCCATGATCTACAATCTCGACTTCACGAACATCGGATCAGAAGATGGCCAGACCGCCGCCACCATCCTCCGGCATGGCAACTATGATTCAGTCAATGGCGGTATCGTGTGGGACCCGGCGATTCCCGATCAGGATGTGCCACCATCATACTACCTGAGCGAACGACCGAACTGGTGGGGAGGTCTGGATTGGCCTGCTGTCGGCCCCGGTCATCCGTCGATGTACTCAGACATCCCGGCAAAGTACCGTTTCGAGAATCCCGAGCACACCGGTGCAGTGGCTCCGCCGTCGAGACTGAGGATACAAAGCCCGTAGGTCGAACGCAGCACTTCGCTTTGAGCATGGAACCACACGCACGAATATGCCTTATCAAGAGAGTACAAAAGTATGCCTGGACTAGCAGGGGCTGTTCGACTTTCCGGACGACTACCGCTGGAAGACTTGGTATCCACAATGGGCCGCACGCTGCAGCACGAGCCCTTCTACACTTCTGGGGCTCACGTTGATGACACTCTCGGCGTCGGGGTTGCGTGGTCAGTCATCTCCGGCGGATTCGACGACTGCCTCCCGATCAGGGGTAACAACAGTCAGACACTGTTGTTCTTCGTAGGCGAGGATTACCGTGATCGGGCCGAGATAGCCGGCTTCAGCGAATTGGGTGAGAGAAAGGGCGCCGAGTACTTGGCGTGCCTCTTTGATCGGAACGGATTGGCGGCGATCCCGCAGTTGAACGGCCGGTTCGCCGGCGTGTATATCGACAAAACGAACCAGAGCGTCGCGTTATTCACTGATCGATACGGCCTGGGACGGATCTATGTGTGTGAACGCGAGGGGGTGCTGTTCTTCTCAACCGAAGCCAAGGCGATCCTACAAGTTGATTCGGCTACACGCAGTTTCGACCCTCAGGGCTTGGCGGACTTCTTCGCTGTAGGATGCACACTTGACAATCGTTCCCTGTTTAATGGCATCTCTGTGTTTCCAGCGGCTTCTGTGTGGGTGGTTACGGACGAGACGGTCCGGAAGCGTCGTTACTGGGATCCACAGGAACGACTTGCACTGCCGAAGCTTGCCGACGATCGGTACTACGCTCAGCTCAAAGAAACGTGGAAGCGCGTCCTGCCGATGTATCTCCGCGCCGACGACCGCATCGCCCTTTCGTTGACGGGCGGGAAGGACAGTCGGATGATTATGGCGTGGCTTGACGCCCGGCCCGACTCAGTCCCCTGTTACACCTTCGCGAGCCGGTTTCGGGATACTGAAGACGTTACGTTAGCGCGGAGGATCTCAGGGCTGTGTGAGCAACCTCACTCAACTATCGAGGTCGGTGATGAGTTTCTTTCCCACTTCGCAGAGCTCGCCTCTCGCACTGTCTATCTGACTGACGGCGTAATGGATGTGAGCGGGGCGCCGGACCTCTATGTGAACTCCATCGCTAGGGAGATTGCTCCGATCCGCCTAACTGGCAACTATGGGCAGGAGGTGCTTCGGGCTGATATTGCTTTCAAGCCGCTGCCGCTCTCGCAGTCGGTTTTCGGCGGCGGTGTCTCAGCCCTCATGGCCGCTTCCGTTGCGAGGTACGCTGAGTTACGCAGATCCGATCCCCTGCTGTTCATCCTTTCGGTTCAGCTTCCCTGGCATCACTACTCGCGCCTCTCGCTTGAGTTGTCGCAACTGAGCGTGAGGTCGCCATACATCGACAACGCGGTTGTTGATCATGTGCTACGGGCGTCGCCGAAGATGGTGTCGGATGTAGAGCTCCAGCTTCGTGTCATCCGCGATGGATACCCAAGACTGGTCGATATCCAAACCGACCGAGGTCTTGGCGGCAAAAAGTCTGCCGCGATGGCAGCCCTCTCAAATGCCTACCGCGAGTTCACGTTCAAGGCAGAGTACGCATACGATTACGGGATGCCCAACTGGATGGTCAGACTGGATAAGTCTCTCGCGTTCTTGCACCTTGAGCGCCTCTTCTTGGGACGGCACAAGTTCTACCACTTCAGGACATGGTACCGTGGGCCGCTTGCCCCTACGGTGCGTCAGGTCCTTCTGGATCCAGCCGCGTCGCGAAGACCCTACCTCAATCGAGCGGAAGTAGAGCGAATAGTCGAGGAGCATGTGGCTGGGCGGGCCAATCATACGCTGGAAATCCACCGACTTCTGACCACGGAGATCATCGAGCGGCGACTGCTGTCACTACACGAGGTGTGAAACGGCGAATCTCCTGGATCTCCCTTCGCGCGACGGTAGGTCGCGGCCATTTGGATCGAACCGGACAGCTGGCGAAGCATCCATTCGGTGAACGCCGAGGACGTGGAAAGTGACCCCTCACATTAGCGCATGCGTTTGCACCTACAAGAGGCCCGAGCTACTGGACAAGCTGCTCCGCTCACTGGACGCGCAGCGAACTGAAGGTGAGTTCACGTATTCAATCGTGGTGTCAGACAATGACATCACGCGTTCGGGCGAGTCGGCCGTGATTGGACATCGACAACGAAGCCGGATTCCGGTCGAGTATCTTGTGGAACCGCGCGCGAATATTGCGCACAACCGAAACAGGGCCGTCTCCGCAGCAAGAGGCGACTTCGTTGCGTTTGTCGACGATGACGAGTTCGCCGAACCCGACTGGCTTCTGAGTCTCGTGCGCATCTATCGTGATTATTCGTGTGACGGGGTTCTTGGCCCCGTGGTGCCACACTTCGAGAACACTGCGCCTCGGTGGGTCACCGACGGGGGGTTCTTCCAAAGACCAACGCATCACGACGGCTTCGAGATTGGGTTGTCCGAGGCTCGAACGGGGAACGTTCTCTTCCACCGGTCAGTCTTTGCAGGAGTACGAAGGCCATTCAACCCTCGATTCGGTACCGGATCGGAGGATGTTGATTTCTTTAGCCGGCTGATGGCGGAGGGGCGACGATTCGTCTGGAGCAGTCGCGCGGTCGTCCACGAGCTAGTGCCCAGCGTTCGGATGGGCAGACTGTACCTCATAAGACTGGCCCTGCTTCGCGGCGGCAATGCCTACAAACGCACCGCCGGACGGCTGCGGAGAACTGCGAGATCGCTCGTCGCTGTACCAGCCTACGTCCCGCTGCTCGCAGTACTGCTTCTCGTCAGCTATAACCGACACCTGAGATTGCTCATCAGTCTCTGTGATCATCTTGGCGCGCTGGCCGCCGTGTTCGGAATATCGATCAGAAGCCGTCGATAGGTCTGATCGGACGTCGTAGGAGAACGGATGGTACCAGAGACAACAACAACAGGCAGATTCCTCAGAACTGCGAGACTTCTAAATGAGTATTACGAGACCCCAACGGATCCGGCTGCCATCATCGAAGAACTGACGTCTCGTCGCCCCAGACCGGCAATGCTGTCATTCTTGTCTGACGTCGAGGATTGTCACAGGCTTCCATATCGGTATGAGATCGACAGCATCGCGGTTCTCCCGATCGACACGTACGAGCGTTGGTGGAAGAAGCAGATCAATGCCAAGACTCGCAACATGGTTCGCAAAGCGCAAAAATCCAATGTCGAAGTGAAGAGTGTACGCTTCAGCGACGATTTGGCAGCACAGATCAAGGCCATCTACGATGAGTCGCCCACTCGGCAAGGAAAGAAGTTCAGCCACTACGGCAAACCAGTCGGTCAGGTGAAGGCCGAGAACGCGACTTTTTCGCAATCCAGCGACTACCTAGGGGCCTTCTGGGACGGCAAGATGATCGGTTATGCGAAGCTTGTGCACGGCGCGAGGAAGTCGAGCTTGATGCAGATCGTCTCAATGGTTGGTCAGCGCGACAAGGCCCCAACCAACGCACTTGTCGCGCATGCGGTGAGAATCTGTGCTGAGCGCCAGTGTCGGTACCTCCATTACGGCGTTTGGAGTCGACGGGGTCTGGGTGGCTTCAAGAAGCACAACGGCTTCAAGCGGTACAACCTGGTCCGGTACTACGTCCCGCTCACGGCTCTTGGATACATCACGATCGCTCTGGGCCTTCACAAGCGGATATCGACGCGCATCCCCGGGCCTGTTCAGGACCGTCTCGTCGTACTACGCGATCGTCTCAATGCGGTCCGCCGCTTGCTTCGGCGCCGACGCACACAAGCCACTAGTTCGTAGCTTCTCGGATATAAGTCGCAGACCGGAGACCTTGCGTCACTCCGAGCATCGTCGTAGCTTATTCAGCATTGGGGCCGTAGCCCAATCGGTAGGGCGTCACGGATTTCCGTGAAGGTGGGAGTTCGAATCTTCCCGGCTCCATCGTCCCAACTTGTCCAAGCTTCGCTCGATTGAAACTGTCATGACTGTGTGGATAGACCTTGCCAACGCACCCCACGTCCCCTTCTTCGCCCCAATCGTAGCCGAGTTGGAGAGACGCCGGCACACCTGCGTAATCACCGCGCGGGACTTCAATCACACGGTGGAACTTGCCCGTCTTACCGGTCTTTCGGTTGTGCGTGTAGGAGCGCATGGTGGTCGAAAGGACGTTGCGAAGCTCGCGAATCTTCCTGTTCGCGTACGGCAGTTGCTGAATGCCGTCGGCGGTGACAAGCCGTCTGTCGCGGTTAGCCACAACTCGTACACTCAGACGCTCGCCGCCAGGATCAGTCGAATCCCCGTCGTCACAATAATGGACTACGAGGGACAACCAGCGAACCACATCGCGTTTCGGGCGGCGAACCGTGTCGTTGTGCCGGAAAGCTTCCCAAGAACAGATCTCCGGAGGTTTGGAGCTCGCGAGAACAAGACGGTGCGGTACCCCGGTTTCAAGGAGCAAGTGTACCTGGACTCATTCGAGCCATCGGACGACGGGCTTCTGAGGATTCTGGAGGAGATCGATCCCCCCCACGGATGGGACCTCAATGCGGGCCTGCTCGTTACGGTTCGCACGCCAGCGACGATCGCGGCGTATCATCACTTCCACAATCCGCTGTTCGATTCGCTGCTGGAACGGCTGTCCACGATGCCTGGCGTCTTGAACGTGCTCCTCTGCCGCACCGAGGAGCAGGAACGAGCCTATCGAGGTCGCTTCTCCTCCATCCGTATCCCGGCCAACCAACTCGACGGCAAAGACCTTGTATATCACTCCGATTACGTCTTCAGCGCGGGCGGTACGATGAACCGAGAGGCTGCAATCGTAGGTACACCGGCGTACACGCTCTTTGCCGGCAAGCTTCCAGCCATAGACGCCGAGCTGATTCGTTTGGGAAGACTTCGTCAGCTTCGCACCGTAGCAGACGTGAAACAGCTTGAACTGAGCAAGACACCGAAGCTGCCAACGCTGCGGAACCCAGGCTTGATCGCGTTTTTCGCTGATCAGATCGAGTTGCTCGCAAAACGTGGCCATCGTTCCATCACGACATGACCGTTTGGATTGACACTGACAATGCACCGCACGCTTTGCTGATGGCTCCGATAGTTCGAGCGTTGGAGCGCCGTGGAAATCGCGTTGTCGTCACAGCGCGCCTGCACGGGCCACTCGTGGAAATGCTTGAGGCACAAGGAATTTCTCCGGCTATCTGTGGCGCTTACCCTGGCAAGCGTCTCGTCTCGAAGGTAGTACACGTAATGCGCCGCGCCATCTGCCTCTCTCGGTTCCTGCGAAAGGAGAGACCAGCTGTTGGATTGTCCCACGGGACGCGTGCGGCGATGATCGCTGCACGACTCACGCAAACCCCTTTCGTTACGATGCTGGACTACGAGCACTCTAACATGCCGGCGAGGATCGTGAACTGGTCCGCCGCCATCCTCGTCCCGCGCGTGGCAGACCGGAGTGAGTTGGTTGGTCTCGGTTACCTGCCAGAGCTCGTTGCCACCTATGACGGGCTGAAGGAAGAGCTCTATGTATACGGCGCCGCGATTGATCAAGAGAAGCCAAGCATCTGGCAGCGTGAAGACGCGATACATGTTCTGCTTCGGCCGCCCGCTGACACCGCGCACTACTTCCGTGCGGAGTCCACTGTTGTCTTTCGGAGGATACTCGACCGGCTATCTGCCGCACGCGAAGCTGTGGAGTGCGTCGTTGTGCCGCGCAGCGCAAAACAATCGGCCGAGCTCCAATCAGTCATCTCGAGATCGGGGTCGGACTCTATTCGCGTCCTGAATCACGTCGTTGATGGGCCGACGACTATTCGGTCGGCTGACCTAGTGATTGGCGGCGGAGGTACCATGAATCGGGAGGCCGCCTGCATCGGCGTACCCGCCTTTAGCACGTATGCGGGTCGTTGGGGAGGCGTTGATCGGTACCTCGAGCAGATCGGACGACTCACCAATCTGGTTGACGACACCCAACCGTCAAAGCTCATGCTTCGCAAGCAACATCAGCTGGACCCGCTCGGATCTGTGACCAAGTCGGCAAAGCTACTCCGCGAGATCTGCGACCTCATCGAGCGTGCGGGGGTCTCCGAGGCGCAGCACAAGGTTCATTCAAGAAGGAAGATATGAAGATAATCCATGTTGTCGGGGCCAGGCCGAATTTCATGAAGCTTGCCCCGGTCCATCGGGCGCTTTCCCAGTTCGAAGGTATTGACCAACGCATTGTTCATACAGGACAGCACTATGACCGGGCGATGTCAGAGCTCTTCTTTGAGCAGCTCGGCATTCCCGAACCAGACAAGAACCTCGGAGTTGGTTCAGCCGACCACGCGACGCAGACCGCACGCATCATTGAAAAGATGGGACTCGTACTCAGAGACGACGCGCCGGAATCCGTGATTGTGTACGGCGACGTGAACTCAACAGTCGCTGCAGCTCTCGTGGCGACGAAACTCGGAATCCACGTGACTCACGTCGAAGCGGGTCTGCGATCCGGGGACTTCACGATGCCGGAGGAGATCAACCGACGGGTTACCGACTCGATCTCCAATCTCCTGCTTGCCCCATCAGTAGATGCATGTCAGAACCTCGCCCGCGAGGGTGTGCCCGACCGATCGGTTGCTCTCGTCGGAAACGTGATGATCGATACGCTCGTATTCGTTCTCCCTCAGGCTGACAGCGCGTGGTCCGCCGTGTCGGAGGCGCATGATGTCGACCATAAGAAGTACTGCCTGGTTACGATTCACCGGGCAAGCAACACCGACAATCCCGATCAGTTGAGGAGAATCTGTCGAGCACTCGAAAGTATCGCCGACCGGATCCCGGTAGTATTCCCCGTACACCCGCGAACCCGGTCCCGTCTGAACGAAATAGGCTACATGCAGAAGGATCAGAGCCGAGTAATACTAGCCGATCCGTTAGGTTACCTGGAGTTCTTGGCTCTCCAGAAGCACGCGGCGGCAATCGTGACGGATTCAGGTGGAGTTCAGGAAGAATCCACATACCTCCGTGTTCCCTGCCTGACCCTCAGGGCGAACACCGAAAGGCCCGTGACGATTTCGAGTGGGACAAACCAAATAGTCGGAACCGAACCCGAAATCCTAGTGGAACGGATTGGGGCGGTTCTCGCTACTCCGCAGGTCGTTCGCGAACACCCGATTCGGTGGGACGGATTGGCCGGGCAACGCGCAGCTGAAGCAATACTAGCGGATTTCCCGGGTCTCAATACGCGGACGCAGGCACCGGCATAGACAGTCCGGGCGGAGCATATTGCCGGGCTTTTGGAACCTCGTCACGCAGCAGCAAACCAAAAAGGAGCGTTCACGTGAGTCAGACAGCTACAAGCGGGTCGACTGTCGCTGACGAGTTGATCAGCCGGTTCCGCAATCGCGAGGCGACGGTCGGTATCGTGGGTCTCGGCTACGTTGGTCTTCCGCTCGCGTTCTCTGCAGTGCGCCACGGCTTTTCCGTAGTGGGATTCGACATCGATGGCAGCAAGGTTGATAAGCTGCGAAACGGCATATCCTATCTGTCGCACGTCGATGCCGCTCCGTTGGCCGAGGGGCTTTCGGAGAATCGCTTTGACGCCACGACACAGTTCCAGCGTATCCGGGACGTTGACGCGGTCCTCATTTGTGTTCCAACGCCACTCGGTTTGCATCGCGAGCCCGACACGTCTTACATCGAGTCGACGGTTTCGTCAATCGTTCCGTTTCTCAAGCGTGGGCAGCTTGTCAGCCTCGAGAGCAGCACGTATCCTTCTACGACGCGGACACTCGTCGCCCAGCCAATTGAGGAGTCCGGGCTCGTCGTAGGTGAGGATGTGTTTGTGGTGTACTCCCCCGAACGTGAAGATCCAGGAAACGCATCGTTTGCGGTGTCTCAGATACCGAAACTGCTCGGAGGCGTTTCTCCGCGTTGCAATGTGGTCGGTGAGGCCCTCTATAGCAATCTTGTCAGCCGCGTTGTGCCGACGAGAACGCTTGAAGTAGCTGAGATGGCGAAACTGCTCGAGAACATCTACCGCGCCGTCAATATTGGACTTGTGAACGAGATGAAGATGGTCGCGGACAAACTCGGAGTCAGCATCTGGGAGGTAATCGATGCAGCCTCAACCAAGCCTTTCGGATTCACGCCGTTTTATCCCGGACCGGGTCTCGGCGGGCACTGTATCCCAATCGATCCGTTCTACCTGACCTGGAAGGCACGCGAGGTTGGCGTTAATACGCGGTTCATCGAACTCGCGGGAGAGATAAACAGCTCGATGCCGGCGTGGGTCGTGTCAAAAATCAGTGCGGGATTGAACCGTGCGGGGATTGCCGTTGGCCGAGCTCGTGTTCTCATACTCGGCGTCGCCTATAAGAAAAATATCGACGATATGCGGGAGTCGCCCGCAATCGAAATCATCGAGCAGCTCAGTGCGCTGGGCGCCAGCGTCGAGTACTCTGATCCTCATGTACCGAGCCTTCCCCCTATGAGGAGGCACACTTTGGAGATGGAGAGCGTGCCGCTCACACCTTCCCGGCTTGAGGAGTACGATTGCGTGGTTGTCGCGACGGATCACGACGAGTTCGACTATGATCTCGTACTCGATTGTGCTCGCCTGATCGTGGACACGCGTGGTCGGTACCGCCAGGAGTGCGACCACGTCGTGGGCGCCTGATCTCTTGCGGTACAGGACGCAAGTGATGCTCATGTCGAGGGATTTCGATTGGCCAACCTAGACAGGAATGCCCCAACCGAACCCTCTCCGTCTCTCGGGGAAGACAACGCACAGCTTCGTCGCAACGCGGTACGAGGCGCCGGTGCCAGCGTAGGCTCTGAAATCGTAGCGTTTGCTAGTCATCTTGTCGGGGTCCTCGTCCTTGGCAGACTCCTCGATCCACGCGATTTCGGTGCAGTTGCAATGGTGTCGACGTTGTACCTGCTGCTGATGAACTTCGGGATCAACGGGTTTACCGAGTATATCATCCAGAAGAGAGACGTAACGAGCCAGGATTTGGACGGCCTTTTCTGGCTTCATCTGCCGATCGCGCTTCTCCTTTCGAGTCTCCTGATGGCGCTCGCCCCGGTGCTGTCCCGTTTTTACGACGAGCCGATCGTTGCACCGGTGGCACGCGTGATGTCAGTAGGCATACCGATCCAGATGCTGGCCACCCAGCCGTTGGCGATCCTCAAGCGCGAAATGAGGTTCGGCCGAGTTGCCGCATTGCGCGTTGCCAGTGGTATCCTCAGTGTGACGTTCGCTATCGCGTGTGCCATTGCTGGGTTTGGCGTCTGGGCCATAGTTGTTCGGCAGCTCAGCGAGATCGCTGTAATGGCCGTCGGGGCCATCATCGTGGCAAAGTGGCGGCCCGGTGGGCCCCGACACTGGAAAGCGGCAACCCACGGCCTGAAGTATGCATTAAGCGTATACGGTACATTTCTCCTCAACTATCTCTCACGAAATCTCGACAAGATCCTTTTGGGACGGTTCCACGGCGGGGAAGTGCTCGGGAACTACGATAGGGCGTACCACCTTGCATCGATGCCAGCCGCCCAGCTCGTCATCCCATTGCACGGGGTCGGACTATCGTCGCTGAGTCGATTGAGAGAGCAGCCTGATCAGTTCGCGCGGTTTTACAGTCGTGCTTTGTCAGCACTGGCCTTGCTGGGCGTGTGGGCGTCTGTGGTTCTGAGCGTGTCGGGGAAGGACATTGTCATCCTTCTACTCGGCGAGAAATGGGCCCTCGCGGGGAATGTCGTCCAGGCGTTTGGGCTGGGCATCGCCCCAACGATACTGAACCAGACCCTCATGTGGCTGCATCTGTCTCTTGGGAAGCCTGAGCGCTGGTTTCGCTGGAACCTCATCTCGGTTTCTCTGATCGCTGTTGGTCTTCTCGTCGCCGCGCCCTTGGGGCCCATCACTGTGGCTTATGCATACGTGGTACTCAACTACGTGCTCTTCCCCTTTGCGGTTGCGTATGCTGGAAAGCCGATTGACCTTCACGTTCGCGAAGTTGTGGGACCCGTACTTCCTTACTTCTTAGCAGGAGCCGCTGCGTACGGTGCGACGGCACTAGCAAGGGCCAACCTACTGACGGTGATCCCCATCTACTCATCCGCTATCGGGCGTCTATTGCTAGAGATCCCCATTGCGACCGTGGCCTGCCTTGCTTTCATTGTCCTGTTTCACCGCAGTTTTTCACCGTTGACGGCGATGGTCCACGCGGCCAAGATCATGCTCGAGAGACGAACGCGGCGCGGTCCGATTGATCCTCGCTCGCACACGGAAGAGGACTAACGTGAGCAAGCTTGTCTCGATACTCGTTCCGGCGTACAACGCGCAGAAGTGGATTGGTTGTGCTCTTGAGTCTGCTCTTGCACAGACATGGCCGAACATCGAAATCGTCGTCGTGGACGACGGTTCGTCAGACAGCACTGTCGGCGTGGCTCGAAAGTACCAGAGTTCATCGGTGGTTATTGAGACCATACCGCACGCCGGGGCAAGCGCGGCGCGTAACCGCGCGTTGCATTTGGCGCAGGGCGACTACATACAGTGGCTGGACGCGGACGACTACCTGTACCCGGACAAGGTCGAGGTACAGATGCACGCTGTCCGAGAAGGAGCCCCACCGTCCACGCTACACTCCGGGGCTTGGAGCTCTTACTACTGGTGCCGAAGTGAGGCTTCGTTTCAACCGTCCGGTCTGTGGCAGGATCTCTCTCCCGTCGAGTGGCTATATCGGAAGGTGTGCCACAATCTCTGGATGGCACCCGAAGTCTGGCTTGTTAGCCGCGAACTGAGTGAGGCGGCCGGCAGCTGGGATGAGTCCTTGACGCTTGACGACGACGGAGATTATTTCAGCCGAGTAGTCGCACATGCGTCGCACATCAGATTCCACCCGCGTGCACGGTGCCTTCACCGAATCGGTGTGCCCGATAGTATCAGCTCAAGCGCGGCGCTCGATCGAAACAAGCTCAAATCGCAGCTGACGTCACTGCGCCGGTACGTGGCCCTCTTGACCAGTATTGAGGATTCTCAGCGGTCTCGGGACGCCTGTATCAACATGCTCGGTCGGTGGCGCACGATCTTCGTTGAGCATGCCCCGGAACTCGTTGTCGAGCTTGACACGGAAGCCGCCAAGCTTGGCCGTTGTCTAGAGGTGGAGCCCCGGCGATTCGTCTTTCGAGTGGCTTCTTGGCTCTTTGGCAACACGCTGGTCAGTTGCTTGCGTGGGCGATATCGCAGGACCAGAGCGCTTCTCTATCGGGGATTGTCCAGACTACGATGTCTCGGTCGGCGATAGGTCGGGTAGACATGGGCCGCAGTATCTCCATAACAGTTGCAGTGTGTACTCACAACAACGCAGCGGTGCTCGAGCGTATGCTCAAGCACCTTTCTCGTGCTTGCGCGCTTGACGCTGGCACTCACGATGTTCTCGTTGTAGCAAACGCCTGTGCCGATTCAACTGTGACTGTCGCAAAGAGGATCTCCCCCCTTTTTGGCGGGAGACTTCGCGTTGTTTCCGAGGAAGCGGTCGGCCTGAGCAACGCTAGAAATCGAGCACTGGTTGAGTCGACCAGCGACTCCGTTGCCTATCTCGACGACGATGTTATCGTTGATGAGCGGTGGCTTGTAGAGGTGCGCTTAGCGTTTGAGGAGTACTCGGCAAATGTGGTCGGTGGCCGAAGCTACCTATTGTGGCCCTCTCCCAGCGGGCAACCCGCGTGGCTCGGCGATCGGCTGCTCTACCTTCTTTCGAGACTAGACCACGGCGATCAGCCAATAGCCGGGCGAGATGTCGAGCTCTACGGTCTGAACTTCGCTGTGGATCGCAGGGCGGCGTTATCGGTCGGTGGATTCTCTGCCCACATGGGGCGTCGCGGTGGACTGCTCTTATCTGGTGAGGAAAAGGCGTTGCAGGCGAGGGTTGCCGAACTCGGCAAGCCCGTTGTCTACTGGCCCCGTGCGATCGTCGGACACATAGTGCCAGTCGAGCGAACCAAGCCCGGCTGGTTCTTCCGCCGATCGATCTGGGGAGGGGTTTCCGACGAACGATATGCCCCGGGCACGCGGGGCATCCGTGGCCTGACAAGAGCAGCGTTCCGCTTCGTGCGGGCAGCAACTCGGGCTTTCGCACTACTGGTCGCTGGAGACACTCAGGAAGCAATGTACAAAGCCTGCGGTGCCATGTTCCGTGTTGGCACTATGTTGGAGGTTTCTGGGATCGCCCGCCTCTTTGGGTGAATTTCGCCGTTGTGTTTACCGTATCGAACCCGCACATGCGCGGGCATGACCCAAGACTACCCAGCGCCGACGTAGCGCGTTCCTCACTGCAGAGCTCTGTGACACACGTCTCTCTGAGCGCTTTCCTGGCTGCCGCCGTCTTCCTCTCGCTTGTCCTCAACATCTGGGTCGACGAGGCCTACAGTCTTGTGACGACCGACAGCGGGCTCGGAAAGGCGTTGCAGACGTGGGAGTTCCAGCGCCAGGCGCCGCTCTATTTCTGGCTCCTTTCAGTTGTTCGGCTGATAGGTTCCAGCATCTTCGTTGCGCGGACCTTGTCTATTGCAGCGGTTGCGGCTTTCTTGCTCGCCGCCGGGAGACTGGCACGTCACGTTGGTTCTCCGTCGCTGGGGCTAATGGCGATTCCGGTGTTCGCGGCGCATCCTTATGCCATGTGGGCCGCTACGGAGATTCGCGTCTACGGACTCGCGCTCTTCGTGTGTGGCTTGCTCTTGCTGCTTGAGGAGCGCAGCATTGCCGAACCGTCCGAACGGCCAATTGTAGTCGCGGCCGTTACCGGGCTTCTGTGGGCTGTGGCGCTGTACACGCACTACTACCTTGCGTTTGTACTTGTGGGGATAGTCGTTGCGGGAATCACGACCCGGGGCTGGAGGAGCCTACGGGATCTCGGTCTGAAGTCAGTCGTGGCGCTGGTAGCGTTTGTCCCGCTTGCGATTACGGTCGTTGGGCAGGTGACCGCGGCGTCGTCGGATATGGCCAGACCGGGCGTGGTGTCGGCCGCGTCGGCCGTCTACGGTTATATTAAGGCGTATCTGTTCCCATGGGTCAACCTTGTGGGCGAGACCGTAGGTTTTATCATTGGTGTTGTTGCAGTCGCCGGCGTCTTCGCGTGGGTTGTCGCCCGGCGAGATAGAGTACGGCCGCGACACCTCCGGCTCTGGATCACTCTTGGCGTGACTGCTGCCTTGTACGTTGCGGCGGCAGCCGTCGTCGGCCTTGAGGCGGTCAAGCAGCGCCACGCGTACCCGCTGCTGTTGCTGGTCGTTCTATCGGCGCTTACGTTGGCTGAACTCGTGCGGGATGAGAATCGACGACGTGTTGTCGGCCATGTTCTTGGCGTGATTCTCTTTTTGAGTTTTCTGTTCACTACAGTCCACGACAATGCCCAGCTTGCCAAGATCGGAGACTACAAGCGAGTCGCCGCCTACATAGAAGCTCACGAGGTGCCGAACGAACCCATCGTGTTGTTCAACGCCGAGGCGATTCTACCGTTCGAGCACTACTATGCCGGGCCGAATGTACTGCTCGCCATTCCGTCCTACCCGAGCCTTGAGACCTTCGATCCAACGACCTTCGTGATCGAGAGTGAGGACGACGTGGAGTCCGCATTTGCGTCTCTCGGAGACGACCATAGCTCCATCTGGCTTGCTGACAACCTAATCAGCGGATGGGCCGGAATCGACTACGACCGACAGCACCTGGACGAGTATCTCGCGAGCAGGTACGTGCCGGTTGAGTCGACAGACTTCTACGAAGCACGTGTGACGCGCTACGAGCGCAATCAGTAGACTCCGCCTATGGACGATCAATGACCCCTTCACTCCTCGCTACCTACTACCTCCTCCGCCCTCTGATCCCGCGATCACTGCAACTCGCGGTGCGGCGAACAGTCGCTCGGCGGGTATACGTGCAAGAGCGTGCGTGGTGGCCCGTGCCGGCTCTGCGTCGGGCCACGTCGCTGTTGGCGTCACCGTGGCCTGAGCCGGCCAGGTTCGCCTTTGCCATTCGTCACGATGTGGAGACGTCTGCGGGGCTGTCCAAGTGCGAGTCACTCAAGGCCATCGACATCGAGATGGGCATCAGATCGTCATTCAACTTCTGCCCGGAGAGGTACCGAGTGCCTAACGAACTACGTGAGGGACTCGCGTCGGACGGCTTCGAGGTTGGGCTCCACGGGCTGCGACACGACGGGCTTCTCTACATGAACAAACGCATCTTCCGCCGACGCGCAAAGCGCATGCGTCGGTACCTCGCGGAGTGGAGTGCGAGCGGCTTCTACTCACCCTCGTCACACCACAGGCTCGATTGGCTTCACGATCTGCCGATTGAGTACGACTCTTCAACCTTTGACACCGACCCATTCGAGCCGGAGAACGATGGGATCGGGCTGGTCTCGCCATTCATCGTCAACGGCAATGATGACGGGCACTCGTACGTAGAATTGCCCTACACGATGCCCCAAGACTTCACGCTATTCGTGATGCTCGAGCTAAGCTCGATCGACCTGTGGAAGCGGAAGCTCGACTGGATCGCCGAGAGCGGCGGCCTCGCGTTTGTCGTGGTGCATCCGGACTACCTGCAATTCGGCGGGGCGGACGATCCTCGCTTTGGCTACCCGATCGAGAGGTACCGCGAACTCGTCGAGTACGTACACAGCGCGTATGGGCGGAGTTGTTGGCATGCCACCCCCCGTGAGATCGCACAGTATTGGAGCAGCCAAACCTACGGCTCGGGAGATAGTGGTGGGGAAACCCGCGCGACCGAAACTGCATGAGCGCCCGCTCCGAGGGCTCCGCAACCGCCTCCTTCAGCAAATTGCGAGGAATGCACCGGGAGGCCGATCGCTCAGGGTGTGGCTTCACCGACTTCGTGGTGTTCGGCTCGGTCAGGACGGCTTCATCGGTCTCGACGTGGTGATCGAGACGTCGTTTCCGGAGCTTGTGTCGATCGGCGATCGGGTGATTCTCGGAATGCGATCACTCATCGTGGCCCACTTTGACGGTGATGTGGCGGCTCACGGGCTTCCCGACCGTCCTACGGTGCGCCTCGAAGACGAGGTGTTCGTCGGTCCGGGCGTCATCATCATGCCCAATGTGACAATCGGCACCGGTTCCGTAATAGCGGCCGGAAGCGTGGTAACTCGATCAGTCCCGCCGCGGCGCTTCGTCCAGGGGAATCCCGCCAAAGTGGTCGGCGTATGCAAGAAGCCCCTGAGTCCCTCGACCTCTACGTGGGAGTTCCTCGGTGGACTTGAGAGCAACCGCCCACAGAAGGAGGCGGACACCTGAAACTCATCACCCTGATCGGTACTCGTCCCGAAATCATCAAAATGTCTCCCCTTCTTCCGCGTTTTGATGAGAGGTTTGATCACCTGCTGGTCCACTCCGGCCAGCACTATTCGGCGAACATGGACGCGATTTTCTTCGACCAGCTTCATCTACGCGCACCCGACTTCACACTGGATGCTGGGTCGCGCCCTCCCGGCGAGCAGACGGCCACAATCATGATCCGGTTCGAAGAAGTGCTCATGCAAGAGAAGCCGGACATGGTCGTCGTGCAGGGCGATACAAACACGGCCCTGGCTGGGGCTCTTGCCTCCGCCAAGCATCGTCAAGACGGCGTTCGCCTTGCCCACGTGGAGGCGGGGATGCGCTCGTTCCTGCCGATGCAGCCCGAGGAACTCAATCGGAAGTTGATCGATCAGATGAGCGACTTGCTCTTTGTGCCTGAGGAACGTGACCGACAAAACGCGCTCCGCGAAGGGATAGGCGACGAGCGGATCGTGGTCGCGGGAAACACCGTGAGCGAGAGTTGCCTGCGCGCACGATCGCTGCCTGGCGGTGCGGAGATTCTTGCCCAGCTCGGCGTTGACTCGGGCCGGTACGTTCTGGCCACCTTTCATCGACAGGAAACGGTCGACACCGCTGAGTCGCTGGCCAGCGTTTGCCGCTCGCTGGTGGAACTCTCCGGGCGTATTCCAGTCGTTGTCCCGCTCCACCCTCGGCCGGGCAAGATGATCCTGGCGCAGGGCGTGGAGTTCAACTCGCCCGGGCTATCGATCATCGAGCCGGTGGGCTACACCGAGATGATCGCGCTACTGGACAACTGCCGGTTTCTCGTCACCGACTCAGGCGGTCTTCAAGAAGAGGCGGCGGTCCTCGGCGTCTCAGCAATCGTATTGCGGGAACGGACCGAGCACACAGCCTATGTCGATTCGGGGCTTCACAGATTGGTGGGGACCGATGCACGCCGCTTCCGGGAGGCTGTAGAGGCGCTCGTTGACCACTCGCAGAAGCCGGTTCGTAAGCCTCATCCACGTACGAAAGACGTGCACAGCAGTGACATCATCGTCCAGTCGATCGCGCGGCGTGGGGCCACTGCCGTGAGAATGGAACTCTCCTAGGACTAGCCATGAAGATAGCGCTTGTAAATACCCCAGCCCATCAGGTCGCAGAGGCGCACGATCTCCCGAAGTACCCCCATCTTGGGCTGTCGTACTTGGCGGGCGCCGCAATCGCTGTGGGTCACAAAGCAACGGTAATCGACGCCAAGCTGGAACGGCTCACCGTGGCCGATGTCGCCCGGCGAATCGAGACTGATGGTTATGATGCCGTTGGCATATCGGCGATGACGCACGATATCGTCACAGCGGCGAAGCTTGCGGAGGCAGTCAAGCGCGAGGACAAGAGTGTGCCGGTGATCGTAGGCGGCGTCCATGTGACAGCGCTGCCGTCGGAGACGCTCACTGAGTTTGGGGCATTCGATTACGGGGTACATGGGGAAGGTGAGAGACCCTTGTGTGAGCTCCTCGACGCACTTGACTCAGACTTCCCAGTCGACACGATCAGCAGTGTGGCATGGCGAAGCGGTGGCAACGTTCTTGTCAACAACCGCGCCGAGTACGTGATCGACATCGACTCTTTTCCGTCACCTGAGTTTGCCGACTATCCGGGTGCCGCCGAGTATCACGTTCTCACATCTCGCGGCTGCCCGTACGACTGTGTATTCTGCATGTCACCGTACGGACGCGATCGCGTACGGTTTCACGCGATAGAACGGGTGATCGAGGACTTGAAATCGGTCTCTACCCACGGGCCACGCTTGATCAAGTTTAACGATGAGAATCTCGCATTCAAGAAGGAACGAGCGATCGCTCTTATGAACGCGATCGTTGAAGCCGGTCTTCACCGCATTCCAAAGGTCGCGAGTCTCCGCGTCGATCATGTTGATCGAGATCTGCTCACGGCTATGAAATCGGCTGGGTTCACCTACGTTGACTACGGAATCGAGAGCGGCGACGCCGCCGTGCTCAAAGCGACCAAGAAGCGGATCACGATGGAACAGGCCGAAGCCGCGATCCGACTGACAAAGGAAGTCGGCATCAAAGTCGGTGCGAACTACATCATCGGTCATCCCGGGGAGACGGCCAAACGGACGATCGACTGGGCTGTGAAACTCAATGCCGACGTCAATGCTTTCGGTATCATGGTTCCGTACCCCGCCACCGAGGTCGCGCGCATGGCCAAGGCCGGAGAGGGCGGGTACCGGTTGATCGCAAGCAGTTGGGACGACTATAACAAGCAGATTGGGAACGCGTTGGAGATGGAGACGCTTTCACGAGCCCAGATGGAACGACTTCAGCTCAAAGGCTACC
The DNA here is from genome assembly GCA_964437265.1 of uncultured Spirochaetaceae bacterium. Lineage (GTDB taxonomy): Bacteria > Spirochaetota > Spirochaetia > DSM-27196 > SLST01 > CAYTGY01. The sequence goes on from CAYTGY010000001.1 coordinate 24,486, forward strand.
TCAGTGTGCTCACGAGGAATCTCCGGCTTTTTGGCCTCCTCAGCTTCGTCTGGCAGAATCGCCGGGCAGGGTTCTCATTCGTGAAGAAAGCACTCGGAATCGGCACATGACTACTGGCAAGTTCGCAACCCCCATGCGGGAGCGCCTTGAGTCGATCGACGTCATTCGCGGAATAGGCATCCTTTGGATAGTTCTGGTCCACGTAACCGAGCGGCTGATCCCGTACGGATCCTACTTCGCTAATCCAGCCACAGGCTGGCCCCCATTTGCAGAACGGGTTGTCCAGATGCGCCCGTTGCCGATCGGCGGTATCGACGGTGTTCTCGTCAATGCACTTCGCTACGTTGGTTGGCTTGGTGACCAGGGCGTTCAGATCCTGCTCGTCGTGAGTGGCTTTGTGCTCACAGTCTCTGTGATGGGATCTGCGGATGCCGCGAGTCGGGGCTCATTCCTCCGTCGTCGCATCGGCCGGATACTCCCCCAGTGGGTCGTCGTTCACGTCGCAGCCATGCTCCTCGCGCTGTTCACCAGCACCGGCATGAGTCCTTTTGACTGGCGTACCTGGGCGAGCCTCTTTGGACTTCGGTTCATTCCGGCGGTGATGTACGACTTCTCACCGGCCTGGTGGTACTTTGGTCTCCTGATCCAGCTCTACCTGATCTTCCCGTACCTTGGGCGTCTTCTACGGAAGGTCCGTCCGGTCGTCTTTGCTGGAGCTATCATCGGTGGATCGGTGATTGTGCGGCTTGTCGGTCTCTACACATTCGATGGTCTCCTGGATTGGTGGTCCCGCGGCGCCGTTTTTGTGACGCGCCTACCCGAGTTCGCCTTCGGCATGCTCCTCGCCTACTGGTACACGAGAGATCGCCAGGGCTTCCTTCGCACGATTCGTCGCCCGGTCGTGGTTGTCGGTGCCGTGGTCGCTTACCTTGCCGGGGTCGCCGCCTCGTTCACCTTGGCCGGCATGAGTGTCGCGTTCTTGCTTACAGGCGGCGGCTTTGTCGTCGTCGCGCTCGCGGTCACGCCGTCCTCGTTCCAGCGCCGGTTTGGTCCGCTGAGATGGGCGGGCGAACACGCCTATCCGATCTACCTCGTGCATCACCCCATCATAATCGTTGCGGTCGGAGCGACCGCCGTGACCATCGGCGCGGCGGCGTCCTACGCCATCACCGCAGGGCTTTTTGTGGCGACGATCGTGGCCGCCATCGCACTCGAAAAGGGAACCGTCTGGATCGTTGGGGTCCTCAGACGTTGGCAAAGCGACCACGGCCCCATTGGCGTCGTTGCGCGATTTGTCGCCATCATTGCCACCGTAGCCGTGATCGGCTACGGGACGGAGCTTGTGGTTCGGGCGTTTGCCCCGCAAGAGGTGTACGGGTGGGGCGAACGCCCCTCGCTACAGAGTGACGAGACATTCGGCGTGAAGCTCATTCCGAACCAGTCGACTCGACTGAGGTGGAGCGGATACGACTACACCCTAGACGCGAACGATCTGGGGTTCAGCGGCCCTCTCTACCCGGAGGCACGCCGCCCCGAGTCGCTCCGGGTGATGGTCACGGGCGATGCCTTCTCGAGTGCAGAGGGCGTGGACACCTACGAAGCATGGCCGCGTCTGATGGAGACACTCCTGGGGGAGTCAACGGGGCACGAGTGTGAGGTTCTGAACTTCTCAATCTCAGGCTTTAGTCCGAATCAGTTCGCTGCGGTTGTCGAGGAGTTTGCACCGACATACAACCCCGATGTGGTCGTCGTTGAGTTCTTTGTCAACGAGTTTCAGGAAGTCCGTGACAGCAATGCGGACTTTGCCAACCGAGTCGGGTTTGGCACCCCCCCTCCGTTTGGGTTGCGCTCCTTCTTGACCATGGCTCACTTCCAGATGGTCGCACGAGAACTGATGCTGAGCCGTGTTTGGGAGTTGCTCCGGGGGACCATGCATTGGCGAGGCCACGGCCTTGGTAACTACTTCTCAATAGCACGCGAGAACGAATCATTTATGCGGGACAGCGTCCCTCTCATCCGCGATCGCATGGAGTCCATCTCAGAGGTATGCCGGCGCACCGCGTCGGAACTGGTCGTGGTCCTCGTCCCGGCATCGGTCCAAGTCGCACACCACGAGGACCTGCGCTACCTGCCTCGCACCATTGACCTTTCGGACGAGTCAAAGTGGGACCTGGACCAGCCCCAACGCATGACGATCGAGATCCTGGACGACCTTGGGATCGACTACATCGATCTGCGAGAACCCCTTCGTGCGGCAGCGGACGGTAGGCCCTATCACCCAACGAACATGCATTGGACCGAGTTTGGGCATGAGGTTGTGGCGGAGCATGTCGCTGCAGAGATCCAGAAGCGATACCTGACCCGAGAGTAGCCCCGAATGAACCACACCACCGCTGTCGTTGGAGGCGGCATGACAGGCATCGCCGCCGCTCTGGATTTCGCCGAGCGAGGTCACAAGGTCACCCTCTTCGAGGCTCGGGACCATCTGGGGGGACTCTCGGACACGTACAGCTGGAACGGCGTGACGTGGGACAGGTTCTACCATGTGGTGCTCTCTACAGACGAGCTCTTGGTGGAGCTGATCAGGCAGCTTGGCCTGGAGAACGAACTCTACTGGCGGGAGACCAAAAGCGGCTTCTACGGCGACGGGAAGCTCGTGTCTATGTCCTCAATCGGAGATTTCATCAGGTTTCCCTTCCTCTCCCTCTGGCAGAAGTTTAGGCTGGGAGTTGGAATTCTCTCGAGTACCGGAATCAAGGATGCGGACAAGCTGGACCGGGTCTATGTGCGCGAGTGGCTCATCCGCGTCTTTGGGCGACGGGTGTATGAGAAGATCTGGGACCCACTCTTGCGGAGCAAGCTCGGGGAGGCACGGCATCAGACCTCCGCTGCCTTCATCTGGGCAACAATCAAGCGGCTCTACGGAGCCCGGAGTGGAGAGGCCAAAACGGAGAAGATGGGGCACGTCCACGGCGGCTACCGCGTGGTTCTCGCTGCTGTTGAGCGAGAGCTAGCAGCTCGCGGAGTGGACGTTCGCACCGGGGAGCCGGTTGAGACGATCATGAGCGACGGTGGGGGCCCCAGCATCAACACCGCGAGTGGCAAGGGTGAGTTCGACTCGGTCCTGCTCACGGTTCCGGTCGGCGAGATCATGCGCCTGACCGAGCCCGCACGCAGTCACCTGGACGATCGACACGAGTACTGGAGCAAGCTCTCGTCGGTGCAGTATCTAAGGGTTTGCTGTCTCATGATCGTGCTCAATCAAGGTCTTTCGCCCTACTACGTGATCAACCTCTTGGATACCAGCATGCCCTTCACCGGAATAGTCGAGGCGTCCAATGTGGCGGCGCCTGAGGATATGCGCGGCAAGCACATCGTGTACCTACCCAAGTACGTGACCGCCGACGATCCCATTCACGGTGAGTCGGACCAGGCGATCACGGGGCGCTTCATTTCAGCGCTCCGCCGAGTCTTCCCAGAATTGGATGACGCGTCGATTCTGCACACAAAGCTCTTCCGCGAGACCTATGTCCAGCCGCTACAAGAGGTGAACCGACTCGAGAACCACGTGGAGTTCGCCACGCCTATTCCCGGGGTGTATGTCGCCAACTCTGCTATGCTTTACAACACGACGTTGAACAACAACGCTGCTATCACGCTGGCCGGTGATGCGGTAGCTGCAATGACGAGCGGTGAGACGCCGGCAATCGATGGCTGAGCAAGATCGAATCAGTGTTCAAATCCATCCCACCGCGGAGGTCGATCCTGGTGCGGAACTCGGGCACGGCTGCCGGGTTTGGAATCAGGCGCACGTGCGTAGCGGCGTGCGGATCGGTCCCGAGTCGACGATCGGCAAGAACGTGTATGTGGACACGGATGTGACCATTGGTTCTCGGTGCAAAATTCAGAACAACGTATCGATCTACGATGGGGTGACCGTTGATGACGGTGTGTTCGTCGGTCCGCATGTCTGCTTCACCAACGACCGCGTTCCTCGGGCGATCAACCCGGACGGCTCGCTGAAGCGACCGGGCGATTGGCAGATAAGCCGGACGCTGGTGCGCTATGGCGCATCCATTGGGGCGCACTCGGTAGTTCTGCCGGGACTCACGGTGGGAGCGTTCGCACTGGTCGCCGCCGGCAGTGTGGTCACGCGGGACGTCCCCGATCATGGATTGGTGATGGGCTCGCCGGCGCGGCTGGTCGGCTACGTCTGTTTCTGCGGCGCTCGGCTGCCAGGGTCGGGACCTCGCGACTGCCGTGCAGCCGGAGCAACCTCCGTCACCTGTGCGTCGTGCGGCCGCGTGGTCCGCCTTCGAGCGTCAATAGGTTCGCAAGTGGGAGATGCGCGTGGTTGAAACGCAGATCCCTTTTGTCGATCTGAAGACGCAATACGCGTCGTACCAGGCGGAGTTGGACGACGCCATTATGCGTGTCGTGAAATCATGCCGGTTCATTCAGGGCGGCGAAGTGGAAGCTCTGGAGCAAGAACTTGCCGCGTTCTCCGGCGCGGCGCATTGTGTTAGTTGCGCGAGCGGCACTGACGCGCTGTTGCTGGCACTGATGGCGTTGGATATTGGTCCGGGAGATGAAGTCATCACGACTCCGTTCAGCTTCTTTGCCACCGCGGAGGCGATCTCTCTGGTTGGCGCCACTCCTGTCTTTGTGGATATCCAACCGGAGACATACAACATCGATCCCACCAAGATCGAGTCCGCAATAACCCACCATACCCGCGGGGTCCTTCCTGTGGGGATCTTCGGTCAGCCGGCTGACATGGATGCGATCAATCAGATCGCCGTTTCGCACGCTATTGCCGTGATTGAGGATGCAGCCCAGAGTTTCGGTGCTCGATACCACCACCGGCGCAGCGGAACACTCGCGCAAGTGGGTTGCACGAGCTTCTTCCCTGCAAAGCCCCTTGGGTGCTTTGGCGACGGAGGGGCCGTGTTCACGGAAGATGATGAGCTGGGCAACCGGATTCGGCAGTTGATGAATCACGGACAGACCGCGCGTTACGAGCATGGACGGATTGGTCTGAACGCGCGGCTAGACGCAATCCAAGCCGCAGTGCTGCGCGTGAAGCTGAGGCACTATGCCGATGAACTCGTGGCGCGCGAGCGAATAGCCCAGCGCTACACCCAGGCACTCCGTACGGTTGCGGGCATACGGACACCCACCATAGCGCCTGGTATGAGTAGTTCCTTCGCCCAATACACCATCGTGGTCCAAGATCGCGATCAGCTTGTCGCCGCATTGACGTCAGACGGCGTGCCGACGGCCATTCACTATCCGGCACCGCTGTATTCCCAGCCAGTGTACCGTTTGGGAAGGCGGCCATCCCGGACGGTACCCGCCGCCGGATGCGAGGTTGCCGAATCCGTTTGCGGGCGGGTTATGAGTATTCCATTTGGTCCGTTCTTGGCGACGGATCATCAGGACCGAATCATCGATGCAGTGCTTCGGTTTCTCGAGGAGCGTCCACAATGAGAGTCGGAGTGATCGGGCTAGGGTCCATGGGGCAGAATCACTACCGTGTCCTCAACTCTATCCCGTTCATTGAGGCGGTCGTGGTTGCGGATCCCAGAGAAGACGTGCTGCCGGAAGAACATGCGTACACATCGACATCGCGCATGCTTGAGACGGAGAAACTGGATGCGGTCATTGTTGCGGTGCCCACTACCGCTCACCTGGATGTGGCCGTAAGCGTCCTCGAGCGAGGTATCCCGATGCTTCTTGAGAAGCCGGTTGCTTCCACGCTAGAAGAGGCGAATGTGATTCGGCAACGGGTGGAAACCTCGCGGATTCCCGTTGCCGTGGGGCATGTGGAGCGTTTCAATCCTGTGGTCCGGAGCCTGATGAGTGAACTTGCAGGCAAAAGGATCTATAGCATTACCATTACCCGAATCGGTCCGTTTCCTCCTCGGATTGCAGACGTCGGAGTCTTGGTTGATCTCTCCGTACACGACATAGATCTGGTACACTGGTTGACCAGACACGTTCCGGTAGCCGAGGCGCGAATCTTCAAGTCGGTGAAAGGCGCAGGCTCTCATGAGGACAACGCAGTTGTCACACTTCGGCTTGAGAATGACGTGGTAGCCTCCATAGTCACGAACTGGTTGACGCCGTTCAAGCGCCGGACAATAGAGGTGGCCACCGATCAGGCATTCTACCAGGCCGATCTCATGTCTCAAGAACTCACCGAGTACTCAGCATACCAGGATAACAACTCCTACTTGGTACGTAACTGCACGGTTACCAAGGGTGAGCCGTTGCGGAAGGAACTGGAAGCGTTTCTGCGGTTTGTACAAACCGGCGAGCGTGACGGTTTGGCGGACGTGGAGGAGGGACTCGTCCCGCTTCGCATTATCAGCCGTGCCCGGGGGGTATCTGCGGTGAGCTGTTCGGCACCTTGATTGAACAGAGTGCTCTATGAACCAAGCATCAAACGAACCGGTTAGGGTTGATCATTACTTAGCGTTAGGTACTTCGATACTGCTAAACACTGCTGCATTGTTGCTTATTCGTCTGGTTGTGGCGCAGATCAGGAAGAGTCATGACCAGCTGGATGCACTGCTGATCTTGGGAGCACTCCAGTCGCCGGTGTTTTGGGCCGGGGTGGCTAGCTTTGTGGGTGGTATCTACTTCTGGATGGTATCTCTGCGCGCGCTTGATCTGAGCCTGGCCTATCCAACGTCGGCACTCTCTTACGTGGCGATAGCGGTTCTCTCCCGCCTCTGGTTCGGCGAGGAACTATCCGTCTGGCGGGTCGTCGGCATCACCGCCATTGTCTTGGGCGTGGCCGCACTGTACTGGCATCCAAAGCAAAGCGGGTCGGCATGATCTATTACGCGGCGCTTTTCGCCAGTGTGATCCTAAACGCCGTGAGTCTTGTCCTCCTCAAGCGATACGCTCACCTATCGGCTCCTCTTCCTGCCGAGTCCGGTGAATCGAGTGGAGTTTGGGCCATGGTGGTGCGTCTCGTATCGAGTCCGGCGATCATCACCAGCGTCGTCTGCTACGGATTCGCCGCGGTTTTCTGGATGATCGCCCTCTTCCGCGTGGACCTCACTGTGGCATATCCAACAGTAGGTCTCACCTATGTATTCGTAGCCCTTGTGGCCCCAAAGCTCTTCAGTGAAGAGATGGGCGCCTATCGCTGGGTTGGAATCTCTCTTATAGTCGGCGGAGTAGTCATAATGCACGTCTGATAGGGAAAGACATGGACAACACAGGTCAGTCAATGCAAGAAAGCCACGTGACAACGGATCCGGAAGATGCAAACCTTACAGCCAAGGTGGCCGAGATCATTTGCACATTCGTGGTGGACACGTTTCTCTTTGGAGAGGAAGATGGATTACTCTCTCCCGACGGTTCGTTCTTGGAGACCGGGATTATCGACTCAACCGGCATGCTCGAACTCGTTAGCTTCATTGAGGTGCGATTCGGGATCGCTGTGGAAGACGAGGAGATGCTTCCGTCAAACCTAGACTCGCTGAATCGGGTGAGCGCCTACGTGGTCAGAAAGCTCCATTCGGAGCCCCAAGGCTCCGCGTAGCCATAATCCATGTGTGGGATTTGTGGGGCAATAGACTCGCGGAGATCAGTACCGGTCGATGAGGCCACCGTAGACTCCATGCTTGCTGCACTCGGTTCTCGAGGGCCGGACGCGTACGGGGTGTTCTACGACACCGGTGTCTTCCTGGGCCACACGCGACTGAGCATCATAGACCCAGAAGGTGGAGCTCAGCCGCTATCCCTTGACGGTGGCCGCTACTGGATTGTGTTCAATGGTGAGATCTACAACTATGTCGAGCTCAAGCGCGAGCTGGTTGGGCTGGGCTACTCGTTTCGAACAGAGAGCGACACGGAAGTCCTGCTCGCAGCCCTCGTTCACTGGCAGACGGCGTATGTTGAGCACCTGAACGGTCAGTGGGCGTTTGCCGCATGGGACCGGGCAAAGCGTGAGCTTACCCTTGGACGAGATCCGCACGGGATCCGGCCGCTCTACTACACGTACGCCGCGGGCGTGTTCCGTTTTGCTTCTACCATCCGAACGCTGTTCTGTGACTACCGTGTCCCGCGGAGCTTGGATAGTGCCGGGGTTGCTGAGCATCTGACGTTCTGGGGACCTGTCAATGCGTCGACCGCATTTGAGGGGGTCTACCAACTACCCCCGGGAAGCACTGCGACCATACCCCTCAACGGGTCCGTTGCCATCCGCCCCGAATGGGCCCCATCATTTCCTGCTGCCGGCGATCCGCCTCGGATAGATGAGCACGAGGCCACCTACTGGCTGGAGGCGCGGCTCGTTGATTCCGTTCGGCTGAGGTTCGAGCGCAGTGATGTTCCGGTGGGTGTGTACCTCTCCGGAGGCTTGGACTCCTCTACTATCGCGATTATTCTGTCCGCTCTTGGGAAGCGCTTTACGGCGTACTCGTTGGGTTTCACAACCAACGAGTATGACGAGAGCGACTATCAAGATGAGCTCGCTCAGGCGCTGGGGATTACCGTTGACCGTGTCATGGTTTCGCCATCTGACGTTGGCGAAGCGTTTGCTGAATCGGTTCTTCTAGCCGAGCAACCACTGGTCCGCACCGCACCTGCGCCGCTTCTGCTGCTAGCTCAGCGGGTTCGAGAATCCGGATTGCGTGCAGTCTTGACCGGAGAAGGCGCCGATGAGTTGTTTGGTGGGTATGATCTCTTCCGGGAGCACCTACTTCGGTCAGGTGCTGCTGGGATTTCCACTGAAGGCGCAGATGCCGCGAGGTCCCTGTACAGTTGGCAGCAGCGCTCGCCCATGCGGGGCTCCGGTCTATCTCAGTGGTTTCTCTCCTCGCACGAGCATCGCTCGTCGAGTTTTGGCTCTCACATCGGGCGCTGGAGAACGGGCGCGTCCATCGCCCGCTTTCTTGAGCCCCACCTGCAGCCCCCGGGGATGGAACAGCTTAAGCGGAAGCTCCTCGCAACACTTCCGGAGGCGTATCACCACTGGGGACCGCTAGAGCAGGCTCAGTACCTAGAGCTGGCACTTCGACTGCCCGGCTACATCCTCTCCGCCCAGTCGGACCGGCAGATGATGGGGCGCTCAGTTGAGGGGCGATTCCCGTTCTTGGACCCCACCGTGGCCGCCTTCGCCTTGTCGCTACCATCGGACCTCAAGATTCGCGGCATGACCGAGAAGCACCTGCTCAAGCGTGTTTTCGGGCCACAGCTTCCACCTCGGATTGCCGCCCGGTCCAAGCAACCGTACCGCGCGCCGGATGCGCCGGCCTTTCTGGCGGCCGGTCGCCTAGGCTGGTTTGAGGAGCTACTGCACGCAGATGCGCTGCGGGTGTCCGGCGTGCTTCGTCCCGCAATGGTTGGGCGCCTAATCGCGAAGGCCCGCGCATGCAACGGAGAAAGCATGAGCATGGCTGACAACATGCGAGTAGTGGCGGTCGCCTCTATCGCGCTATTGCAGCACCACTTTGTGGATTCATTCGAGCGGCCCTCCGCGTCTCCAACTCGCCCACGAGTACTTAGGATGACGGCAGCGTATGATGGTTCATGACCTGCTCTTGATCGCGGCACAGTACGCCCCCGACAGACGTCTACTCTTGCACGAAGACGGATGGCTGACGTACGGGATGCTCACGCAACGGGCTCAGGCGTTGGCGGGGTTTCTTGTGGGACAGGTAGGACTGAAGCGCGGTGATCGCATCCTCATTCTCCAGCGAAACAGCGCAGAGGCTCTGGTGTCGTTATTCGGATGTCTCATCGCCGGAGGAATCGCCGTTCCGGGCAGCGTAGCTGCCAAACCGCCTGAACTCCGTCACTACGCTCGTGATGCCGAGCCCGGCGTTGTCATTGGGGAATCGGCTCTCCTTGCAGCCTACAGACGGGCAACGGACGGCCAGTGGGGCGGCTGGCTGATACCCACCGATTCTTCCCGAGCTGTCAATGAACCGCTTCCCGGCCCCGATCTGGCTCGGACCGTGCCGTTGGATGTTGCGTTGCATCATAGTGCTGTTGTATCGCCCGTCGGCATCGACATCGATCCCGCAGTAGTCATGTACACTTCGGGGAGCACTGCAAAGCCGAAGGGCGTTGTCTTGACGCATCTTAACTTGGTGAGCAATGCGCGGTCGGTAGTGGAGTACCTACAGTTGGAGTCGTCCGATCGAGTGATGCTGGTTCTGCCGCTGCACTACATCTATGGTCTGTCGGTTCTTCTTACCCATGTTATGGTAGGTGGTTCTGTAGTGGTCGACAACCGCATCATGTATCCGAACCTGGTGTTGCAGTCGATGGCGGCAGCAGAGGTGACGGGACTCTCTGGTGTTCCGTCCACGTTTGCACTGCTCTTGGGTCGCTCCACGGTTCGGGATATGCAGTTTCCTGCTCTCCGCTATGTTACACAGGCCGGGGGGCACATGCCGGTAGCTCAACAGAGAGCGGTAGCAACGACCTTCTCCCCGGCACGACTTTTCGTAATGTACGGGGCCACTGAAGCCGGGCCGCGACTGACCTATATGCCTCCTGAGGATCTTGACGGGAGATGGGGCTCTATTGGCAAGCCGGTGCCAAATGTGGAAGTTCTTGTGGCGGACCAAGACGGGCGACGGTTGCCGCAGGGAGAGCATGGCGAACTCGTGGCTCGCGGAAGCAACATCATGTTCGGTTACTGGCAAGATCGCCAGGCAACTAGACGCGTACTGAGAGGAGGGCTCTACTTCACCGGCGATTTGGGCTACGCCGACGCGGAAGGGTATCTGTATATCACCGGGCGGACGAGCGATATGATCAAGATAAAGGGGTTCCGCGTGAGTGCCGGGGAGATCGAGGAGGCTTTGTGTCACGAACCTGAGGTAGCCGAGGCGGCAGTCGTCGGTGTCCCGGACAAGCGAACGGGCGAAGCTGCCGTCGCATTTGTAGTCGCTGCGGACGGCCGGTGTGTTGATACGGCCGCCCTGCTTCGACGCCTGTCGGAATCTCTTTCCGCCCACAAGATTCCGTCACGCGTTGTGTTGCTGAATGCGTTACCACTGGGGTCATCGGGAAAGGTTGACCGCAGGCAGCTCCGTTCCCACGTTGCTCAGGATCAATCTACGGCATGAGCATATTGGATCAACTCTCGATCGACTGCAAGAACGAAGTCGACCGGATCGCGATCGCCCTTCGGACTACCCTCCGTACGTCTCACCGGCAAGGTGCGGTTCTGGGGATTTCCGGTGGAGTGGACAGCAGCGTTTGTCTTGCGCTTGCCGCCCGGGCGGTTGGTCCCGCCCGGGTGTTGGGGTTGATCATGCCGGACCGCGAGTCCGCTTTTCATTCGGCAGTCTTGGCACAGACCGTTGCTGCGGGCTTCGGCGTGAGGACAGACACCATCGATATCACGGAAACACTGTGCTCGCTTGGTGCATACTCAGCTCGAGACGCCGCCATACGATCCGCGTTTCCCGACTATGCGGACGGCTGGGCCGCTAAGGTCGTGATGCCGTCGCTCGAACGCGGTCCGCGGATGAGCTACTTCGAGCTTGTCGTCTCCGACGGTCGCGGTCGTGCAAGGCAGAAGCGCCTCTCTGCGGAGCAGTACCTCGCGATCCTGGCGGCGACAAACTACAAGCAGCGTGTTCGAAAGATGATCGAGTACTACCACGCGGACCGTCTCAACTACGGCGTGATTGGTACTCCCAATCGCCTCGAGTTCGACCTGGGCTTTTTTGTCAAGCAAGGTGACGGTGTGGCTGACATCAAGCCGATCGCGCACCTGTACAAGACTCAGGTTTATCAACTTGCCGAGTACCTTGGTGTTCCACAGGAAGTCCGATCTCGGCAGCCGACTACGGACACGTATTCCATGCCGCAGTCCCAGGAGGAGTTCTTCTTCTCGCTCCCCTATTCACAGATGGATGCTTGCCTGTTCGCAAAGGATCATGGCATGACAGCGGCGGAGGTAGCAAAGAGTATCCAACTGGAACCTACGCATATCGATCGGGTGTTTGCCGACATCGACCAGAAGCGACGTGCTACCAAGCATCTCCATGCTACCGCGGTCGTCATAGACCAATGTAGAGGGGCATCGGTATGACACAACACGTGGATCCCGATCAAACGGCAATCCAGGACGTTCTTCAGGCGGTGCTTTTTCGCGCGACAGAATGCGCCATCAACTCTTCCAGCGATGTCCTGGGCATTGGGACCGACATCGTGGAGATTTCTCGTATTTGGCAAGATAAGGTCAAGTGGGGCGACCGATTCCTGACACGGGTTTTCACGCAGCGGGAGATCACCTACTGCAATGGAAAACACTCGCCGGCGCACCACTTCGCCGGAAAGCTGGCGATCAAGGAGGCCACCTACAAGGCGTTGCGACTACGCTGGAAGAGTGCATTCTCGTGGACATGGATTGAAGTCCTCAACGACGACTGGGGAGTTCCGGTGGTACGTTTTCGAGGTGATCTTGAGACCCTTGCACGCAGCAAACGAGGCCAGGCCTTGAACGTGAGCGTCTCTCACGCGGGCGACTTTGCAGTTGCAGTGGCGGTTTTGGCCCTTGACGGTCGCGAACACCGAACCTAATGTGGCTGCGGAAACCCTGAGCTAAGGAATGAAATGAAACGTACAGCAAGATCTTCGCGCATCCTTGCCCTGCTGATTGCGCTGACCATGGTTGTGGTCGCACAGGTTCTGGTTGCACAGACGGGCGAGCTGGAGCCGCGCACAAACACGGTCTACGTGGGAGGCAATCTTGGTATTGAGCCGGGAACCGCGCTCGGTGTGGCCGCGGGTACCGGCATGACCGTCGCTGGGGTCTTGGACATCGGCTTCAACTACGGACTGCGCCGTCCCCAGGGCGATGCTCCGGAGGAGCAAACGGCAATCGGCCTAACGTATGCGGTGACTGCGCTAAAACAGGGCACCGCGTTCCCGCTCTCCGCCCAGGTGTACGGCGACTACTCGTTTCGAACCGCGAGTTCTCAGGTGCTCAGCGACGCTCGGCTCCAGAAGGAGGGGTTCGGGTACTCACTCGGCATCCTCCTGGCTCGTGACTTCAGGCTCTTCGGGCCCGTGGAGCTCCGAGTTGCCGGGTTAGCGGAGTGGCGGCTCAGTCGCTACGTGACCAAACTCACCTTCACCTACGTTCCGCCGGACGCTGATGCGCCGGAAGACCCGGACGCAGCCGAACCGCCGGTTGACTACACCGAGTACCCGCTCACCACCCGAGTGACCCGGCTGCAGTCTGGTGGGTATGCCGGGCTAAGCGTTGCGATTGGTCAGGGCGCGGGGGTTTCTGCGGGCTGTGCACTACTATGGGACACCGACCTGAATCTTCTGGTCCGGCCGGAGCTGGAAGTGGCCGTCCACGGGCGAACGGAGCGGCAGTGATGCCTGACACCCCGCGCCCGTCGCAGCAGCCCGGCCGGTCGCCGGAGTCGCAGTTACCGCAGCCCGCACCACCCCGTGCTCGCGCTTCCGCAAGTGCAGCTCCGGGCGAACGGACCCTCCTTGAGGGGCTGCTCCACTACTTCTCCATCCTGTGGCAGTACAGGGGCCTTATCATCGGCGTCACCGCGCTGTCGGCCGTCGGGGTTGTCGGGTTCTCCATCCTCTCTTTGGTCATGGAACCGGAACGAAGTCCGCTGCCAAACGTGTATCGTGCGTCCGCCACTCTCATTCTGCAGGAGGGTGGCGATCAGGGTCTTTCTTCGTCCATGCTGTCGGCATTGGGGATGGATCTCCCCGGCGGGGGAGGGGGCATGAACTATGGGGATATCGCCATAGAGGTACTTAACAGCCGCGTGTTTACGGACCGCATTGTTGAAGCAAACAATCTCATTGAATACTACGAGATTGACAAAAAGCCGCGAACCAATTCTCGAGAGGCGGTTCAGGTGCACAGCACCTACACCTTCAACGATCGCAGCGGGATCCTCACGATCGCCTATGCAGACATCGATCCAGAGTTTGCGGCCCAAGTAGCCGACAGCATTGTGGAAGAGCTGCAGCGCTACTTTGCCAACCGCGGTGGAACCGATCGTTTGCAAGAGCTGACAACCATGGAAGAGAAGCTCGAGGAGGTGGAGGGCAACATCACCGCCCTCCAGGCGGAAATCGAAGAGTTTCAGCGCCGCCACGGCGTGCTCCAGATAGAAGAGCTTGCCCAGCAGCAGTCGCAAATGCTGGCTGAGTTCCGCGGGCAACTCCTGCAACTGGACCTTCAGATCAAAAACCAGGCAGAGATGTCGCGGATCGAGAACGACCCGGCCCTGGAGCAGCTACAGTTGCAGCGGCGCAACACGGCGGAGCTCATCTGGCAGATTGAGAACGGCTATACCGGAGGCAATGAGGTGCTGCCGGCCCGTTCCCAACTGCCCAATCTGGCGGCGCGGCTGGCACGCATGCGGACCGACCTAGAGATCCAGTCTCGAATCTATGAGGCGTTGACCGAGCAGTATGAGGTTGCCAAGCTCACCGCGGAAACACAGCCGCTATTCTCCGTCCTGGAGCCGGTTGAGGTACCGGAAGAGAAAGCCGGTCCCAGCCGGGCGCAGTTGAGCATTACGGTGACGTTAGGCGGGTTTGCCGCGAGCGTTGTCATTGCGTTCCTCATCAACCTTATCCGCAACATAGCTAATGATCCGGAGAAGCGCCGGATCCTGCAACAGGAAGCAACCGGAGAATCATGAGAATTGAAATGAAACGTCTTGCGGCCGCACTGACACTCCTTGTCTCCGCCTCCATAGTGCTCTTCGGCCAGGCGCTTCCGGGTGTTGAGGGGATTGGCGCGGATGAGCCTGGCGCGCCCACAGCTGCACCAGGGCCGGCGGTTGACGAACGCCTGCAGCTTGCCATCTCAACCGCCGACTATCCGGTAACCCCGGGTGATGTCTACACCCTGACCTTTACCCAGGGCATTGACACGGTGGTGAGCGAGGTCTTGGTGGAGAGCGACTATACGGTGAATCTTGGCGTTCTTGGCCGGATCAACACCCGTGGGCTGACCATGACGGACTTCAAGCGGCGCGTGATTGCCACCGTGGAAGACGCGTATCCGCGGACTATCGCCTCACTCAACATCACCCAGGTCGGTCTCTTTGAGGTGCCGGTCTCCGGAGCGATCTCGCGCGCACAGCGCGTGACCGCCTGGGGGCTCTCGCGACTCAGCGAGGTGGTTGTGGACTACGCGGCCCCCTACACGTCGCTGCGAGAGGTGACCGTAGTCTCTCGCGACGGTGTTCGCGACACATACGACCTGTTCATGGCAATTGATCAGGGTGAGCTTGACCAGGATCCGTATGTGAAGCCCGGCGACTCGGTGAAATTGCAGCGCCGCGAGTTCGTGGTTGAAGTACGAGGTGAGGTGAACGAACCAGGATCGTTCGAGCTTCTCGACGGCGAGGGACTTCCGGCTTTGGAGCAATTCTTCCAAGGCTACCGGCCTGACGCGGACCTTCGTCGCCTGATCGTAGAACGAAGGCGCGGGGACACGTTCGAGCAGATCAGCATCGGTTCCTACGAGCTTGCATCCGAGTTCGTGTTCCGCGATGGAGATCTGCTCATGGTTCCGGCTCGCATTGCGCCTCGTCCCGTGGTTTTTGTTGAAGGCGCTGTAGACCTCCAGATGGACATTGAGCTTGAGGCTGACGAGGACTCGAGGCTTCCGGTGTACAACCGCATCACACGCGAGCTCAATGCCGGGGACACCCTCTACAGTCTGCTCTTGGATATACAGGATCAGATCTCACCCTTTGCTCGTCTGGAGGGCGGGTACATCATCCGGCGTGGAGAAGATGAGCCAATCCGCGTCAACATGCGGGATATCGCCTACCAGTCACTGAGTGAGACGGATATTCCACTTCAGGCGTTTGACCGACGGTTTGATAAATTTCAGGCTCCGGGATGGC
>CAYTGY010000002.1:0-333 GCA_964437265.1 uncultured Spirochaetaceae bacterium
ACGCATCTCCTGGCGCAACATCACCCGGCAGCGAAAGCGCACCGTGCTGCTCGGCGGCGCGGTGGGCTTTGCGGTGCTCATCATCACGCTGGTCAACGGCTACACCGCAGGCTTGGTTTCCGCGGTGCGGGAAAACTTCACCCAGACGCTTGGCGGCCACATCTACGTCTCAGGAAGCGTGATCGCAGGCTCGGGCCGCGAGATGAGGGTGTTGCGCAACACGCAGACGCTCAATGAGGCGGTCACTGCCGCGGGGATCGACATTGAAGAGATCAACCACCGGTCGAGCACGATGGCGACGACGACGATCACCAGCCCCGATTCGAAGCCGAG
>CAYTGY010000002.1:343-38337 GCA_964437265.1 uncultured Spirochaetaceae bacterium
ATGGCGACGTTGATCTACACCAGCACTGAGGTGATCCAGATTGTGGACGGCGTGGACTTCGCCGCCGAACAGCGGTTCCGCCGGACGATTCGGTTGACCGAAGGCAGCTGGGAAGAGCTGGAACACCCCGGCTCCATCCTGCTCCCGGTCTCAGTAGCGGAGCAGCTTGACGTTGCGCTTGGCGAGCGGCTGCTACTCAGCCTCAACACCGTCACCGGTCAGCGCAACGTGATTGAGCTGACCGTTCGCGGGCTCACCGCGGATGTGGCCGGGCTTGGTATCAGCTCAGGCTACGTTCAGCTTGCAGACCTCAACGCGGCGCTCGGGCTTGGCCCGGGCGAGTACCAGACCGCGAACCTCTACCTTGCCGACTCCGGAGAGATCGAACCGGCGACCGAACGGTTGGTCGCAGAGCTTGCACAGAGAGCGAGCGTTGCCGGCGGCGAAGACGAAGAGGAGGACCTGCCGGGCGGGCCCATGCGGATGATGCGTCGCCTGGTGGGCGTCGGCGGAGGGGCGGCGGTCGCCGAGCCATGGGAGGGCACTCGATTCGAGGTCAGTAACCTCAACGACACCACCGAGGACCTGGAGACGATCATCGACACGCTCAATCTGGTGGCGTTCGCGATCTTCCTGGTGCTGCTGGTGATCACCGCGGTGGGCATCACCAACTCCTACCGGATGGTGATGCTCGAGCGAACGCAGGAGATCGGCACCATGCGCTCTCTGGGCGTAAGCCGCGGAGGCGTGCGCTGGATCTTCACGCTGGAGGCGATCTTCGTGGCGATGATTGGGGCGGTTGCCGGAACCGTGCTTGCCGCGGTTATCTCCGGGGCGGTGAGTCTTGTTGAGTGGAGCGCGTCTACCGCGGTCAGCGCGTTCCTGGTCGGCGGCAGGCTCTACGCGGACCTGTCCGTTCCGGCACTCGTCAGAAACGTACTCGTGATCTTTGCGATGACCGCATGGGCGGTCTACTCACCGGCGAAGGCCGCAGCGGACCTGGAGCCCGCGCAGGCGCTTCGCACGACGTACTAGGAGGAATACGATGAAGAGTACCTTCGGCGCCCCTACGGCGCGCGTGAACAACGGCGCGGCGGCGCTGATCGCCCTCGCCACGCTGCTGCTTGCTTCCCCGACGGCGCCGGCGCAGCAGATCGACACCACCGGCTTTCTGGAACTGATGGATGAAAACTTGACCCAGGCGGCTACCGACTTCTCCGCCGTGATGACCTTTGTTGCGGAGGATCCGGATGAGGGGATTGATCGGCGCCGGGTGCGGATGTTCCGCCGGGACAGAGACGGAGCCTACGTACTGCTGGTGCTGGAACCGGAAGTGAACCGCGGGCAGGGCTACCTGAAGGTGGACGACTCACTGTGGTTCTACGACCCGGAGAGCCGCAGCTTCTCCTACACCTCACGCGGTGAAAGTTTCCAGGGGACCGACGCACGCGTCTCCGACTTCGAGAGCTCAACGCTCGCCGAGGACTATGTGATCACCAGCGCCGCGGAGGGCACGCTCGGCGCCTACTCGGTGTACATCCTGGAGATGGAGGCGACCACCAATGAGGTCACCTATCCGTACCTCAAGATGTGGGTCACCCGCGACCAGATGCTCGTTCTCAAGAGCGAGGACTACTCGGTAACGCAGCGATTGCTGCGTACCTCGTACTTTCCGCGCTACATGCGGGTCGGGGACGCCTACATTGCCACACAGGCGATCTTTGTGGATGAGCTGGTGGATGGCAAGAAGACCACCATCACCTTTACCGACGTCTCAACGGCGACGCTTCCGGACAGCGTGTTCACTAAGTCATATGTTGAACGCGTGAGCAGGTAGGAGGACGATATGAGAGTACAACAGAGTATGGGCCGACCCTTGATTGGCCGAATGACGGCCGGACTGGGCGTTGTGGGGTTTTGCCTCCTGGGCGTAGTTCTAGTTCCTTCACCGGTGTCCGCCGACGACGGGGTCGACGATCCGTTCGGTTCGGAGTCGGATCTCTTCAGCGGCGACCTCATCGAAGAGACCCCGGAGGATGAGGCATCGGCGGCCGCGGGGGTCGCGGATCTGCTCACGAGCGAGGTGGCGAAGGTGGGCGGCAGCTTCGCGCTTTCGGTGAACTTGTCGGCGGACCCGGAGCAGATCGAGTCGCTCGATGACCTTGGGTCCACCTACACCCTCGCGCCGACGGTCTATTTGGACTCGCGGCCGGACGCGGACTTCCGCGTCTACATCAAGACAAACCTTGCCTACACCACCGCGGGCCCGACGCCGGAGGCAACGCTCAATGTGGAGGAGCTCTTTGGAGATGTAGCGCTTTCCCACCGGCTCTACCTCCGCGCGGGAAAGCAGAACATGGGGTGGGGCGTAGGGTACTTCTTTAGCCCCGCGGACCTGGTGAGCCTTGAGGCTGTTGATCCGGATGACCCTGAGGCGGACCGGGAAGGCCCCGTGGCGGTGCGGCTGCATCTGCCGCACAAGACCACCAACGCCTACGCCTACGCCATGCTGGACGACCTACCGGACGGCGGGAGCGCCGGCTGGGCCGGGAAGATAGAGTTTGTCCTGGGCTCCGCGGAGTACACCGCAGGCGGCTACTATGAAGACGGTTCGGTCTCAGCCGCCATGGCGACGGTGTCCGCCGGCATCTGGGACCTCGACGTCTTCGCGGAGCTGGTGGCTCAGTACGGGGCCACCGTTACCATGGTGAGCGAGGACGGGCCGGCCCTGGTGACCGACCGGCGCAGCGACACGTGGTTCGCACTCTTCACCGCCGGCGCGCGGTACAATTGGTCTGATGACTATGACAACTTCAACCTGACCGGCGTTGGGCAGTACTACTACAATGGTGAGGGGTATGCGGACCCGACTGTTCTGCAGGACCCGCGCATTCCCGCGCTGATTGCCGCCGGGGAGCTTGGGCGGAAAGACCTGTTTGGCACCGGCCGCCACTACGCGGCGGTGAGTCTGCGCTGGGCAGACGCCTTGGGAACTGAGCTTTCCCCGTCGGTGTTCTGGATTGGCAACCTGAGCGACGGCTCAGGCCACCTCTCCGCTGAAGCGCGCTACCGGCTGGGAGACTACGTGTCACTCACCCCCGGCTACACCTACACCTACGGAGAGGCTGGTGAAGAGTACGCGCCGGGTGGAGCGGGCCATCGCGTGAGCCTGAACATGGCGCTTGGAAGCGGAGCGTTCTAGGAGCGCGGTCGTTTCTTGCCCGGCACGTGTTCCTTGATGCTGAGCTCGTCCCAGACTAGCAATTCTACCTAGCCGTACTAGTAGTTCCGCCGGTTCCGGCACGCCGTCAGACGTGCGGGTTCGGCAACGAACGTTGTTGATCGTGATCGCCACTTCACTTGTGGTTGCCGTGTTGCTTCCCGGGTGTTCATTGCTCGGCATCGGCGGGCCAGAATACGGAGCGGAGGTTCTGTATGTCAGTCCCACCGGAGATGACAACGCCACAGGGGACGCTCCGGATGAGCCGCTGCGGAGCCTTGCCGTGGCGGTTGATGCGGTTGCCGACGGCGGGACAATCAAGATGGCCGAAGGGTTCTACAGCGTTTCCGAGATCGCATTCATCTGGAAAGACGTAACCATTGAGGGCGGACTGACCGCTGACTTTTCAGCTCCGGCCTATGATGCCGCAGACGTGCTGGGCAGCTCGGAGAGACTCTCAGTCCTGTCTATGCGGGATGCGTACGGTCGCATTGTTCATGTGTACGCGCCTAACGCAGACCAACCGCTCAGGCGGGTTTCGATCAGCGGTTTGAGTTTCAACGCGGCGTTTTTCAACAGCAACGGTGCGGCAATGGGTACCGATGGCCGCACAGACCTCCAGTTGGAACACTGCGTCTTCAGCAACAACACCTCCAACGGGAAGGCCGGGGCACTGCACCTTTGTGAGCAATCATGCTCGTCTTGACAGCGCGGCGAACGCCTCGGTGGTCAGCCTCAACTCGGAAGCCGATCACTCGGTATCGTTTCAGGACTGAACCTTCACCGCCTTACTGAACTCCCACAGGCCGTGGATGTTGCACAGCGCGGTTGCGAAAAGTGTCCCGGGCTTGCTGGTCTTCATGGTCGCGGTCACGCTGTGATTGGTGTACACCGGGCCCTCATTGGCGCCGGCAACCGCCTCTCCGTGTGCGGAGAACTCAAAGTGACCAATCTGGTAGGTGAACGTTTCGTCGTCAGGCTTGAAGTAGAGGCTGATCCAGCGGATGTGGTGTTCGGTGGTGTTTGGGTGCGCCACCTCTTTGCCCAGCGTCGCCTTCACGTCGAACATCTCTCCTGACTTCACCGCGTCCGGACAGTCGATGACCGGCACGTGCTTCTCGCTCTTCCAATCTGCGCTCTGCAGCTGTTCGCCAAAGCTAGCCATACTCGTCTCCTTGATTAGATGTGTGATCAGCGTACTGCCGCCTGCACGGGGAACCCATACCCCGTTCGGGCTATCCGCCACCGGAAGCTTGCACCCGCGGAGGGCGGGGCGCTTTCCGCACTCCGGCGTATCCGCTACGGCGCCCAAGACCAGGACTACTTCTGGATTAACGACCAGTGACCCTATCTCCTCATGCATCCGTACCGTCCGGATCTGGAAGGGACGGATGTTGGCGAGTATCGCGATCCGGAGGGGACTCGCGTGTTCGTGGAGATGGTGGAGCCGGCTCACCGGGTCCGTGACCGTAGCCGCCGCAGTAGCGTTGCTCGCGATGGTGCTCACCGCCGGCTTCCAGATACTGACCAGGTACCGCTTGGCGTGGCTTACCGAGCAGGCGGATGCCGGGCGTGCGGTGGCCGGGCGGCGCACATGGTCCGCAACCGCATCCAGGCTCCGATCCACCTGGCCAAGCGTGTAGCCTGAGACATCCACGCACGCGTCGAAGCCGTCCCCTCGGCCTCCGGCAAGAGCCCTGGGTTGGTCCGGTCGCGGGTGAAGAGGGTGAGATCATGGTCTGCCTCCAGCAGCTTGCGCGCTACGGCTCTGCGGTAACAAACACCGAGTCCCGGCATCTGAGCCCCACTGAGGCGGCCCGGCGCGTTGTTCGAGACGCCGGCCGCCCAGGAGCTGGCGGCGCTTCTCCCGGTCTTTTGTCACGGCGCCCGTCTCTACCATCTGCGAACCCACGACGGGCTGGAGATCGACGCCCGGCCGATTGAGCGATGGTTCGATCTGAGCACACCGGACGACAACGCGCAGGTTGGGATAATCATCTACACCGGATCCACCGTAAAGCGCATCAGCCGCCGCGTGTGGGCGGTTCCGCTTGTCTGAGCCGTTGACCCGCCCGCGTTATTCGCTGCCCCACGCGTCAAGCGCCTGACCAAGGACAGGCAGCCAATTGGATGCCCCGCGCGATCCCACCGGAGCCGCGCTGTACCAGTCCCAGCCAAAGTACACCAGCCTCCCCGTGCCGTACGGGATGACACAGAGGTTGGTGCTCGAGCCGTAGAGGTAGATCGCAGCTGAGCCGTCCGGGAGTGAGGAGGTGCTCAGGTACATGGTGGCGTTCAGAGACGGCAGCGTAGCCACCGATCCATCGAACGGCGTGCCTGCGGCGTTTGAGGCGTTGTAGCTTGCAGAGCCCTCTGAGCCCGTCATCAGCGAGAAATCGAACACCGTGTTCACCAGATTACGGGTCTTCTCAAAAACCAGGAGGGTTCCACCGTCGGACACAAAGCCCCGGTACACCTCTGCCGCCGCGGCATCCAGCGTTGGGGTGGCAGTCTCCATCTCCGGGAGCATCACCACCGCGCGGTCGGAGATCCCTGACTCGATCTCAGATGCAGAGATACCGGTGAAGGTGTTGTAGGTGTACCCGTTGGCGCTGAGATACGCCTCCAGGTTTGATGCCTCCGCTGATGAGTCTCCGGAGCCGTAGTGCACATACGACCCGTCGGTGAACAGTGCGATCCCGCTCATCCGAAGAGTGGCAAACCAGATGACATCGGTCCAGGCGCCGCGCTGACCGTCTCCGTCAACCGCACGCACCCGCCAGTATCGTGTTGCGCCCTTCGGCAGCGGCTCGGTGAATGTATAGGAACGAGAGCTCGTTGTCTGTACGGTCGCGCTGCTGACGCCGGTGCTGGTTGAGGCAATCTGGATCTCATAGGAGACCGCCCCGCTTACCGTGTCCCAGGAGAGCGTCGGTGTGTCGCTGCTGACCTCTCCCGCGTCCGCCGGGCTTTGTCCGGTAATCGCTCCCCAGTTCACCAGGAACTCGCGTGTGGTGGACCATGCCGTGCTCACACCGCCTTCCCGAAGCGCACGAACCTGCCAGTAGTACCGCGCAAGATTGGTCAGCGGTTCGCCCAATGTCACCGAAGCGACGCCCGAGGAGAGCTCGTCAACGCCTGCAAGCGAGTCGGCGTTGGTCGCGTACCGGATCTGGTACTCCTCAGCGCCGTCCACCTCATTCCAGGTAAGCGTAGGCTGCGTTGTGTCAGTCTCTCCGGTGTCTAGAGGAGTGGTTTGGGTCACCGGGGATGAGAAGCTGAAGACCGCGGGAGCGGACCATTCGCCCCACTCGGTGTCAGTCGTGGTCTTGGCGCGTACTCGCCACGCGTATGAGGTCACGGTGACGTCAATACCGGTGGGCCGGCTTCGGTTCGTATCCGCTTCGCCATCCCACAAAAGCGTAGAGAAATCGGCTTCTGCGCCAATTTGGAACTGATAGCCGCCGGCGTCGATCAATTCGCTGGAAACGAGCTGCGGGACCCAGACCACTGTCTGGTCCGCGGGCACCGCAGCGCTCACCTCATCCGCATTCGCCACGGTGGGATAGCCTTGATATGCAGTGCCGCCTGGGTCCACAACATTGTCTCGCTCGAACGGCATAACCGGGTCTACGCACCCGCTCACCGCAAGAGCGAGGAGGGCGAGAGTTGCACCGAGTACCAGTGTGAGGGGCCGGCTCCGCGGCTGCGTTTTGACTTCCATGGCGAATACGAGTGAGCCTACCATGCGGCTGCGACAGGACGCAACGCCTTTCCACCGGACGAACGTCTTGACAGAGGACGTACATCCGGGGTACGGGAGGGTATGCGATTACTAGGGAGACGGCGTCGGTCTGCGCGGCTGGTCTCCGGGTCTCTGCTGATGGGCATCGCGCTGGTGCTCTCCGGTTGTTTTACCACTGGGCCGTCAGAGGAGCACAAGGACCCGGCAACGGTGCTCAGGGTTTCGCGTGTTGAGTGGGAGACCGGCGTCATTGTCACTGAAGTCGTTGCGACGGTACGCGGTCTGACGCCCCAGACCGGAGAGCGGTTTGAGCTCTCCAAGGTTGGTGCACCGCTTGGCGTCGGGACGGTCCTGTCGGTCAGCGACGATCTCACGATTGCACGAATTCGGCTGGAGGAGGAGAGCACCGTCGCCAACCTTGGGTCGCTCATCGCCGTATCAGATCTACTGGAGGCGACTCGCTACGATGGAGAGGTGTTGCAGACGGGAGCATCAGGGAACATCGACGGATAGTTGGAGCGCAATGGCTCGCAATCGTGCTGGATTCTACTGTGTGATACTACCTCTGCTGATGCTCGCTCCGTTGAGTGACCCACAGGCGCAGTGCGATCTCTCCGTCACGCAATTGACCTCAGACGGGGCCCGCGACTGGAAAGCGTTTGGACATCCGCGTCAGGACTACCTGGTCTATGAATCGCTCAGCCCCTATCAGACACGACTGTGGTTGCGGTCGCTCGAACGGCCTGATCAGATCGTCAACCTGGAGCTTTCCACGGATCGCGCGGAGGGGAATAATCCCTACGGTCTACGCGGCGAATGGAGCACAGGATCCCGAACATTTCTGGTGCCTCTCTCTACCCGCGGCAATTACGACATTCAGTCGGTGTCGCTGACAAACCTGCTCGAAAGCACCGTTCTGACCAACCCGCGAACACGCGTATCAGCAGTCTCCTCAGGTGAAGGATGGGAGGGAGATCTATCCATATCTCCGGATGACGCCTGGGTGGCCTATGTCGCAGGCTCCCCGCAAGGCGGCGCGCTGCTTGTCTCCCGAACCAATGGCCGCCGGCCACGGGTGCTGTACCAGGGCGACGGGATTGCCTTTGCGCCTGACTGGAGCTCCTCCACGCGGCGGTTGGTCTACAGCGTCAAGGAGCTTGACCGCGAGTACGTCACCGTGGTTCGGGATCCTGCCGGCGAAGCTCCGCGTGAGTTCTTCTCATCCGGTCTCTCATATGCGGTCTTCCGCACTGAAGACGAGCTTGTTGCCTACCGGGACAGCGATTTGGTGCTGGTCTCCGTTCCCGACGGCAGAGTGAGTGTCATCGCAGAAGATGTGTACCTGGAGGAACGGCCCGCGGTCTCGTCCGATGGTCGGTTCCTGGCCTATACCACCAGCAGTCATGCCGGCCGCACCGTACACCTGTGGGACTTTCACGCACGCCGGTTGTGTACGGTGCCCCTCGGGGTTCCCCTGGCGGAGCGCCCCACCTGGATACCGGGCCGGTGGATCCTTATAGTTGAGGGATACAGCGGGATACAGTGGGATCTCTATGAGGTACGGATCGATGCGGGCAGGTAGGGCATCGCTTCGCGCCGTTGTTACCGTGCTCCCCCTCCTCTGCGTTGTCGCCTGTGGCTCGTCAGACGGGGAGCCGGTTCGCGGCACGGGGACGTATCAGGATGCGCTACGCGCGTACCAGATGGGAAGCTTTGCTGAGGCGCACGCGATCGCCTCCTCGCTGGACGCTCCGCCTGACGGTCGGCTGCTCGAGACGCTCTCCGCAATGGCTGCCGGCTCAGGCGGTTCCGTCGGCGCGCTGGTGGCATCGATGGAAGGGCCCGTTGAGGTGGGGGAGCTGGATCTGGCCGTGCCCGTTCGTGGCTACGACGAGGCGTTTTGGCAGGACCAGACCATGGGTGCATACCTTACCGTTCTAGAACGGTGCCTTTCCGGAGACCCCGCCGCGGTGCCAACGCGTACTGCCATGGAAGTGCGCGACTCTCTGGCCACGGTGCTCACCCATCCGTTCGTGGAGCGTCTCTCCGCCGCGACGGTGGACCGTGCACGCACGCTGTCTGATAGAGCGACCACGGTGCTGATGGAACGTACGCCGCTTGGCAACTACTCGAGTGAGGTGGAGTAATGAACACACGCATTGGCTTCAGGTGCATCACCGCGGCACTACTCCTGGTCACTCTGGTTGGGGGAGCTCTGTGGGGTCAGACGCCCTCCGGTACGCTCAAGTACGGCGAGCTCGCGGATCCGGTGACGCTGGAGCCGTATCTCAATGACGACGCGGTCTCCAAGCGACTGACGGCGCTCATCTACGGATCACTGGTGCGGATGAACCGGGACCTGGAGATTGAGCCGGACCTGGCGGTCTCCTGGAGACGGGAGACCGATGACCAGAGAAGGACGGTGTACATCCTTCAGCTCCGGGACAACGTGTTCTGGCATGACGGCATCCCCTTCACCTCTCTGGATGTGGTCGCAACATGGGAAACGGTGACCAACCCGGAGACTCGCACCACTGAGAAGAGCCGGTTCCTGGGGATTGACCAGGTGGTTGCCATAGACGAGCGCACGGTTCGCATCACCTTTGATGAGAACTACAGTGCCGGGATTGGCAATCTGACCTTTCCCATTCTCCCGGCGCACTTGCTGCAGGACCGCGTGCTGGACGTCACTGATCAGATTGTGTACGACCCGGTGGGAACCGGACCCTTTCGGTTCGAGCGGTGGGTGGAAGGGCGGTTTGTCATGCTGCGGGCGAATCGCCGGTACTACGAACCCGAATTGCCCCGCCTGGAACGGATTGTGATGCAGGTCTTCACCAATGACAGCACCATGTTTCAATCGCTGGAGAGCGGGGATATTCACCTGCTCTTCGACATCCCTCCGGAGGAGATCCCGCGCTTTCAGAACAACCGGGACGTGCGGGTCCTCAACGAGTTTGGTCACTCCTACGAGTTTGTTGGGCTGAACCTCAACCGCCCACCGCTGGATCAGCGCCTGGTTCGTCGGGCCATCACGCTGTCAATCAATCGCCGTGAGTTGGTGGACAACCTCTACCAAGGCCGGGCGCGGATCATCAGTGGGCCGTTTCCGGTCACCTCATGGGCGTACAATCCCGCGGTCCCTCCGCTGCCGTTTGATCCCTCGGAGGCGCGTCGCCTGCTTGATGAGGCGAGCATTGTGGACACAAACGGCGACGGTATCCGGGAGTACGAGGGCAGGCCGGTGCGGCTGACCGCACTGGCGTTGCGGGGGGATGAGCTGGTTCTCAACCGCTCGCTTGCGGTTCAGCAGTATTTGCGCAACGTGGGAATCGAAGTAGAGACGGAGTTTGTGCCGCTGGTGTTATTCATGCAGCGGGTGTTTCAAGATCATGACTTTGACCTCTTCACCACCGGGTGGAGTATTGGGATCGATCCTGACCCGTACTCTATCTGGTTCTCCGGAGAGATCGCCGACGGTCTCAACGCAATCGGGTACTACAGTGAAGAGGTGGACTCGCTCATTCTGCAGGCCCGGCAGACCCCGGACAAGGAGCGGCGCCGGCTGCTCTATCACCGAGTCCACGAGCTGATCAGCGCGGACGCCCCGTACGTGTTCCTCTGGACGGAGGAGAGAAACGTGGGTGTCCGCGCCAACTTCAGCAACTTTCAGCTAGATGTGTTCAATCTCACCCGGGCGCTCGTTACCACGGAGCTCGACGGTGAGTAGGGTCACGGCTCTCCGGGTGCTCACGCTCCCCGGCGGATTGACATTCTCGCTTGTGCTGTTCTCCCTGTTCTTGCCGGGATGCGCAAGTGAGCAGACCGCTCCGGAGCCGCCGCCGGCGCCTGAGTGGATGCGCGTGATCCCGGAGGACCCAGAGTACGTGTACTTCGTGGGCGCGGCGGAGGGGACGGAACCCGTTGATCGGCTGGAGGCGCTGGCGCGGGATCGCGCCCGATCGGACGCAGTGGAGTATCTCCGCACGGAGGTACGCAGCGAGTTCATCCTTGAGCAGACCGACGAAGGCCGCGAGATGCGTGAGCGCATCGTGGTCCGCGCCGGCGGTTCGGTGATCCAGCTCGAGTACCCGGAGCGCCGGCAGGCTGAGGCGCAGGATAGCGCCGGGCGAACGATCACCCGTGTCTCGGTTCTTGCGCGGATGGTTCGGCCCACGGTGTACTGGTCGCGCGAGCTCGACCGGTTGGAGCAGCTCTGGCGCGAGGCGGCAGTCTCAGGCAGCGCCACGCGTCTGCTTAGAGAGGGGATGCTGCTCCTTTCGAGCCCGCTGCTCTCCACGGACGCCCCGGATGAGATTACGCAGGCGCGGCGTGATCGAATGCGCGCGGAGGTGGAACGGACGCTCCGCGTGTGGGTGGATGAGACGCTCGTGGCGGTGCAACCGGCTCGCGTGGTGCCGGGGCTGCGACGTACGGACCCGCTCTGTGTTTCCTGGCCGGAAGCGGCGGAGCTGCAGTGGGAGCACGCAACACTGAGCGTGACCGGAGCTGACGGGCGCCGCGTGGCGCTGTTCGAGGCTGCGGTGGTAGACGGGGGCGCCTGTTTTGCGGTCACCCGGCTCCCGTTGTCGGCCGCTGTCCTGACACTTGCGCTGGACGGCGCCGTAGGCGCGGTCTGGCGGCTGCCGGTTGGGATTGGCCGGATATCGCTCAGCGTCTCCGTTGCCATGCCGACGCCCGTGCCGGAGGGGTTAGACGTCAGTGAAGCGGAGACGGTGACTCTGGTACAGACCCGGCTGGAGCAAGACCCGCTGTTCATCGCCGCCGAGGGCTCGGACTCGGATGGCGCGCTTGAACTCAAGGCGGTGCGCGCCTCGTTCTCTCGCGCGGAAGACCTTACTGAGGGGGCCTTAGCCGTGCTGGTCACCGGGCTCATCGGTGAGATGCCGGTGGAGGAGCGTATCCAGGTAGCGGCCCTTGGCCCGGACGTTCCGGGACTGTGGCGTATTCTGATGGGGGGTGTTGTGGATGCGGCGCTGGAGCGGATCCGCCGGCAGATGAGCAGAGAGGATCACACGCCGTGAGCAGATGCGGCACGAATCAGGGGGATAGTGTGAACACGCGAAAGCGTCTGGTAGCGATGGTGCTCGCGCTGACGGTGGCTGTCGCTGCCGCAGGCGCGCTGGAAGAAGATGACATACAACAGTGGTTCCAGGATCTGGGGAGCGATATTGCCCAGCACGTAACCGGCTCCCTGGTGATCTGGCAGATCCAGGGTGGCCCGCTTCTGGATCAGGGGATCACTGATCTCTTCCTGGACACCGAGCTCCAGCTGGCGCTGAGCGAACAGCTTTCAGGGAGCCGGGCGCGCTGGATCTACAATCCCAGCCTCACCGAAGCGCTTGACGCTGAGACCGCAGTCGGGACTCTGGAGGTTGGGAATGTGGATCCCGCCGGTGCGGTTGATGAGCTGGATCTCTACGGATTCCAGGTGGACCATCTGCTGCACCTGCGGTTTGTCACCCACAATCAACAGATTGGTATGCAGTACCGGGTGCTTGAGCTGGAGACCGGAGCCCTTGCCTGGGCCGGCGTCATATGGGAGTCCGGCGGGCCGTCAGAGCTTCCCGCGCTGGTGGAGATTGCGGAGACAGTTTCCGATGGTCGGGACGGGAGGTTCGTCCCACTTATTGTGCAGCGCCCGGAAGGCGATGAAGCAGAGCTCTTCCGAGCGCTCGTGGCCGTTGAGCTGGCGCGCAGCTATCCCGGCCGTGTCCTTCCCTTCGACTACTACTCCCGAACGCTTGTGGGTTCTCTGGATGGCTCGGACGCAACCGAGTTCAGCCAGGGAAGCCGGGCGCTCTTTTTGCCGCTCAAGGACGGACTGGCGCAGATCCAGGCGGACGGCTACCTGACGGTTCAGCGCGTCGCCGGCTCAACCATTGGCTCGCTGATAGATGCGGAGACCGCGCAGGTCTACGCGCATGAAATTCGCGGAGGAGATGCGGAGGTGCTCGCTGAGCTGCTCGCGGACTCCGTTGCCCGCATGTCTGCGGACAGTGCAACGTTCGGCCGGGTTCGCGTGCTCCCGGTGGCAGCATCCGGGATCACCGCTCTCAACGCATCCGCGCAGCGTGCGCTGCGCACCACCATCCAGGCGCAGCTTGCCCCACGCGGCATCGCCGTGATCGACTTCGAGACCGTGGAGGCACTTCAAGGTGTTTGGACCGGCGTCTACGCGGAGGTTGAGGAGTGGCTTGGCGGCGCCGCGGAGAGCGAGGTGAAGTCGATTCTGGATCCCGCCGGGCTTCACATGTACGTTGCGCGAGAGGGGCTTGTCCGGGGCGCGTACACCAGCGTGCGGGAACCCCGCTTGGCTGAGTTCATACAAGAGGTCTACCGCGGCTACGCCGCGGACTCCGCTCCAGAGAGCGTTGGCGTGCTGTCCGTAGAGGGCGCCGCCCTGGACGGCCTTGCGGACGCAAGCAAACTCGCCATGCATCTCTTCGTTGCTGAACAGCTGTATCGGCTCACGCCGGTGCGGGATCCGTCGCAGATGATCCAGTCGGTATCTGAGTCGGGGATAGCAGAGAAGCTGCGCTCAGAGCTACCTGATCGCATCTCCGCCATCCGGGAGGACGCCAATCTGCCACAGGTTGCTCTGCGAATCAGCATGGTGGATGCAGCAGGCGGCCAAGACCTGCATCTGCAGGTGGTTGATCTCTCCACGAGCCGGATTGAGCTTTCACGAGCCATACTGCTCTCCTCAAGCATCTCGCAGGATATTGCCAGAGGTCTGGCGCCGCAGCTGGGTGACCTTCCGTCCGGGCTCACCTGTATGATCGCTCCGGTGGCGTCTATTCCGGCCACGGCGGCGCCAAACGGTCTCCGCCGCAGGTTGGAAAGCGTGCTCAACGAGCAGTTGGGCTGGTCTATCCTCACCGCCACCCCGGCTGCAGGAGACAATCCCCGTGCCCGGGAGATAGCTCAGGCGGCCGGCGGCGCGATCATGCTGCAGCCGTTCTTCTGGCAGGTCCAGCCCGGCGAGTTTGCGCTGCTGTTACGGGTGGTGGATTTTGCGGCCGGTCAATCGCGCGTCACCAATGTGATCACCGTCTATTTTGACCAGGCGGGGCGTGTTGGAAGCTTCGCTCCGGTTGCCCCCGCGGTGGAGGCGGCGCTGGACACGGTGGCGGGGGTTGTGGCGCGCGGTAGTGTGGTCAAGATCTTCGCGCCGTCGTCGCGGATCGCCGGCACTGAGACCGGTCTGTTCTCAACCCTTGCGCAAGCGCGTGTACTCGCCGTGGGCGCGGAGTTGGTGGACACTCCGTTCCCATCGGGCACCCCGACCTTCGGAACGGAGGAAATTGTGTACATGCTCGGCGCGGACACCTACGTGTTGCCCTTCTCCTACACCGGTCGGAGCGTTGGCGTGCGGGCGTACGACGCGCAGGGGTACCTCACTGCATTGCGTCTGCCGACCGATGATGACACGCGCATGAGCTTTGTTCAGGAGAACCCGCCCGCGTTGAGCGCAGTTGAGAGCGTCCGGGTGGTACCTGACTTTACTCTCGAGCAATCCGAGTTGAGTGTTGACGGTGTACAAGATGCAATCCTCGCGGAGCTGCTCGCGGCCGGGAGCCGGGAGGTGGTTGACCGGATCAACAGCGGCGTTTTCCTCTCAGTCCAGCCGGAGAGCGCCGCGCATACCGTTGAAGTGGCAGTAGCGGATGCGCCGTTCTACGGGACCTCCAATCCAACGGTTGAGGTGCGTGTGCGTGAGACAACCGGCGGGGATCGGCCGCTTGTCTGGGCGTCGTCCGCCGCGCTGCCGGAGACCGAGCGGACATTGCGCCCCGGAAGCTACATACGAGTGGACCTTGACTACATTGCGGAGCAGGTTGCAGATCGCATCCGCTCCGCCCGGATTGACAACGGAATAGACGTTGTGCGCATCCGAATGGAACCGACGGCAATCACGCTTGATGCTGAACCAAACCGGATTCTTAGAGAACGGTTCGCGGACCCGGTGAGAGCGCTGATAGACAAGACCGCGGCGGCGCTCCACCAGCGTGAGCCCGGCCGCTATCTGGTGTATGACTACCCGGCGCGCGGGCTTCCCTCCGGAGAGACGTTCCAGGTGGAGGTCACGTTGACGCAGGTGGAGGAGATCGTCAACGCGGAGCGCTACGTCTATCGGCAGGCTTACAACGGCACCTGTCGTATTATGGGTCCCAATGACAGCCTTGCGCTCGCGCGGTTGGAGGAACCCGGGGAGATTCCGGAGCTCAACATTCGTGAGCGCATGCTGGTGTTTCAGTTCCGTCTGCTTGCGAACCTGGACGAGTGGATAGCCCGAGGAGAACGGTATGCGGAGAGCGGCCGGCTGGAAGACCTTCGCGGCGCTCACACTCAAGCGCAACGAGTCGCTGAACAGATCACCGAGTTGGAGGATGCGGTTGCGGCCCGCAGTGAGCGGATCGCCCGCATGAATGAGCAGATTCAGGAGCTGGAACGCGAGTCCGGCCTCCAGACCGTCATCAACGAGGCCGTACGGGCAATGGGCAACAAGAACTACCGTGAGGCGCAGCGGGTGCTCAAGTCAGCGCAGCGCGAGTTCGGCGATTCGGAAGCCATTGCGGATCTGCTGGAAGAAGCGGAGAACCTGGAGCGCAACGTTATCACCTTTGTCCGGCACCCGGAGGGCCAGTCGTTTGATCCGGAGCCGGCAGGGACATCGGGCCTCACCGAGTTCGCGCTCGAAGGCGAGATCCCGGTTACTCCCGCGCCGCAGTTCATTGACCTCTCGTTTACCAACACCGGAATCTTCCGGATCGCCCGGGTTGAGGGAGACGTCCGGCTTGACGTACCGGCGGAGCATGCGCTGCAGACAGACTCAGGCACCTATCTGATTGCAGACAGCACCAGAGAGCCGGTGCTTCTCACAGTCCACCCCGCAGAGGGCGCCGGTGACAATCCGCTGTGGCGCGTGGAGCTGGACCGTGACAATGAGGTCCTGTACCGTGCATTCCCTGACAACGATGCGCTGGAGGCGACATTCCCTGCCATCGCGGTTGACTACGACGTGGAGATGTACAAGGTCCGTCGCCGGCGGGTCAGGGCCAGTGTTGGATGGACGGTCACCGGCATTCTCTCCGGTGCCGCGGGCGCCGGGGCGTGGTGGCTTGCAACAAATCTGGTGGTCCCAGAGCTGGACGCGGCAATGGCCCAGTATGACGCCGCCCGCACATCCTTGGAGGCGGAGTCGCTGGCAAACCGCGTCACCTGGTTGCGCAGAGGCGCGGTTGCGTTGCAAGTGACCAACTGGGTTGGGTACGGTCTGGGTGGGTTAGGGGTGACGCTTCCTATAGTGCTGCTGGCAACACTGCCCAAACCGCCTGACCTTCATGAGGCGCAGAACCTGTTCGCGCAATAGCGTGGTTGCCGGTGACGCTACGGAGTGGGAACGAACCAAGACTGTCCGTACGGCTTCTGGTCTGGCTCGCGGTGCTTGTGCTCATTGTGGGTGCGGATCTGGTGCTCCCGTTTGCGGACGTGCGCCTTGAGAAGACGCTGGAGCCGCCGGGACGCGGTTCGTTTCTTGGCACGGACCGTCTTGGACGCGACGTCGGCCGGCTCCTGATTGACGCGGGCGCGCTGACGGCTGTTTACGGCGGTGGGATCGCGGGTGCCACCGCACTTCTGGCCGCGGCGATCGCGCTTGCGTACGGGGCAAACGGCGTTGGTGGGCACGTTGTGTTGCGGCTCTTGACCATGGCGGTGCTTGCGGTTCCCTCCGGTTTGCTGATGCTTCTTGCCGTGCTGCGCTGGCCCAGATCTCCGTTCCCGCTGTTTCTGGGAATACTGCTGCTGGTTGTCGCCGTGCACGCGGAGCGTCTGACCGGGGAGGCCGGTAGAATCTGGCGGGCGGCGCCGGTGCAGACGGCTCGTCAACTGGGAGTCTCCGCTCCGCGGGTCGCGGTCTTCTACGTGTTTCCGCTGCTGCTTCCGGTGCTGGAGGTGGTCGTGCTTGATGCGGTGGTCAAGTTTGTGGCAATCGAGGGGCTGGTGACGTTTATCGGGTACCGCCCATGGGGAGATAGTGAGAGTTTTGGCTCGCTTCTAAAGCTGATGTACTCCGCCGTCGCCGGGCGCCGCCCGTACGGTCTGGTACAGTTTGGCTTGCTGGTGGGGACGGTGTTTCTCATCATGGGTGCCCTGTTTGGCATTGTTCGCAACGGCGTCTCGCTTCTGCGAGCGAAGTTCCGTCGCGCATAGAGTAACAAAGGAATTGGCATGCGGATCAAGAGCGTTGGATCAGGAAGATTGGGGCTTGCACTACTCCTCAGTGTACTCACGGTAGCCGGGGCGACGGCACAGGAGCTTCCGCTCCTGGGTGACGCCATCGCAGCGCTGACCGAGCAGGCGGGGGATGTGGAGGAGGTACGGGTCATCGTGGGCCGGCCGGCGTATCAGCAGGACGGCGAAGATGTGGCGGTCGCACTTCGTCAGGAGCTCCTCTCACATCTGCTTTCAGGTGACACCGCAACCTGGCAGGTAGTGGTGCGGCCCGGTGTGGATGCGGTTTCCGGTACGCTCGCACAGGTTCAGGAAACAGAGCTTCTAGGCGGCGCCGGGGCTCGCAACGCCACACACTTCCTGCTCGCGGAGGCTGAACCGTACGTAGAGGGAATGGCGCTGCACCTGGCCTTGGTTGAGCTGCAGTCATCCAGGATTGCCGCCGCTTCAGTGGCGGTTATCCTATGGACGGATTCTTCGGTAGCGCGCGCGCGGCCCGCCGGTGTGGAACTATCATCCTTCTCCGCGTTGCGTGATTCATTGCAGCCGTTTGCCCGCACTGCTGACCAAGGCCAATCCGACGGCGGCCACGCGAGCCGGCGCCCGCCCGGAGCGGTGGTGGTCACGCAGCCGGCCGTCGCCTCCATGCCGACCAACCCCGCTCTGGAGCGTATGCTCCAGAGATGGCTACGCTCGCTTCACGGTGGGGGCCCCGGCGCGTCGTACCAGCTCGTGGTGGCGGAAGAAGAGAGCGACCTGGAGTCAATTACCCGTTCAGAGGCGCGTCGCGCCGCGCAGGAGGACGGCACGGTACTCATGTCGGACCGTGTCCCGGTGGACATCATCCTGCTTGCGACCTACTCGTTGGACCCGCTTGCAGGCTCGCTCGAGTTGACACTCCAACCCATTGACGTACGCGAGGAACGGTATCTACCCGGGCGTTCAGAGGTGAACATAGCGGTGCAGT
Source organism: uncultured Spirochaetaceae bacterium (assembly GCA_964437265.1). Lineage (GTDB taxonomy): Bacteria > Spirochaetota > Spirochaetia > DSM-27196 > SLST01 > CAYTGY01. The sequence continues at coordinate 18,536 of CAYTGY010000002.1, forward strand.
TGGTGCCGGTGTCCGCGCTTGGTGCGTCCCGCAGCGTCAGAATCGGGACGGAGCCCGACGGGGTTCGGGTGCTGGTGGACGGGGCGTTTGTTGGCCGCTCACCGGTTCGGCTCCAGGGGCTGGAGCCGGGGCGGTACTCGGTGACACTTCACGGTGTTCCTCCATTCGCCACCCTGGGTGAGGAGTTTGTTGTGGAGGAGGGGGACGCGGATCTGGAGTTTTCTTTTGCGTTGCCACAACCAACCGTGCGTCTGCGCGTGGTAGATTCCGCAACCGGCGCCCCGGTTGAGAACGCGGAGGTTATCGCGGAAGAGACGCAATTTGTCATGGAGCGTCCAGGGTTGTGGGTCAGTGCTCCGCTTCAGACCGCCACTGCAAAAACCCTGCAAGTTGCCGTGCGCTCGGAGGAGTACTTCCCGGAGAACGTTGCCATAGACGTGAACCCGTCCCAGCCTGCGGTCATTGACGCGGATGTGTCGCTCACCAACCGTCGCGAGGTCCCGATCAGCATTCTTAGCGAACCGCCTCGCGCGGCGGTATTCCTTGACAACCGGTTTGTCGGGCAGACGCCGCTTACCGGGCTCGCGTATGAGCCGCGGGACCGGGAGGTGGCGGTTCGGCTTGTCTCCGGTGGATTCGAGCCCTATGAGCAGACGCTTGCGCTGGAGGATTTGACCGGAACGCCGCTCACGGTGGCGTTGACCAAGCGGATCATGATTAGATCGCGTCCGGCCGGCGCGATTCTCCTGGTGGATGACCAGGAGGTAGGGCGGACAGACATGGAGATCTTGCTCCCCGCGCGAGATACCAGTGTTGCAGTCAGACTTGGCTCGTACACGGAGACGGTGACGCTCAATTCGGCGGAGCTTGAGGGTGGTGAAGTCTTGTTTGAGGTGGCGCCGCGCTCTCGCGAGGTGGATTTGGAGATCCGCGTGAACGTTCCAGATCCGGAGGTCTGGATCGACGGTCGGCAGGCCGAGTTGGCCCGGGACGGGCGTGTACGTGTGGCGGAGGGACCGCGCAGCATCAGGGTCTTGCGTGCCGGGTTCGCACCCTACGCTGAGCTTGTCTCCGTCTCTGAGGGCATGACGCTCACGGTATTCCTGGTTCCGTTTGAGACGCGGCGGCTGATGGCGGAGGCGCGTGGCTACCTCCAGGAGGAGAAGCTCGACAGGGCGTACGAGCTACTGCAGGACGCGCTGGAGTTCAGCGATCTGAGCCCGGAGCTGACCGTTCTCCTCATGGACGTGTGTCTGGCGGGCATGAGAGACGCGGACAGCCGTGTGTTTGGAGACGATGTCTGGAACGAGTGGGTCAGCCGTTTTGAGGAGCAGCGTCAGCAGACGCGGCTGGACCTAGTTGGCGCGCGGTGGGAGCCGGAGTTCCTGTTGCGCGTCGCCCGGTACAACGAACACCTCTGGGACCGCTCGCAGGGAGCCGCCGCGTACTTCACCCAGTCTGTCCAGCTGTACCAGTGGTTCCTGGACGCCTACCGCTCCCGCGCCACAGTCATCGGCTCGGTGGGCAGCGCGCAAGCTCTGGCGGATGCACACTTTGCCCGCGCCCGGCTGATTGCGGAAGCGCGAGCGGTGCTGCACGAGCCGGACCGGCCGTCGGCAGGCGATGTGCGCGCCGCCATTCAGGACTATCTCTACCTCCCCGTCACAGACCCGCGTGAGGGACGACGTGCCCAGGCGGTCGAGTGGATGCGCGCGCTGGAGGACGAACGGTGACGCTGGGCCGTGGCGGGCAGGTTCTGATCTCCATTGCTGCCGGCGTGCTGGCGCTCGTGCTGTCGAGTTGGCTTATCGCTTCTTCTCCCATTCGCGCGACCGCCGCGCCCGAACAGAAAGGAACTCTGTCAACTATGCTCTCCATGGTTCGCGGGGCGTTCGGAGCCGGTAGTGATGTCGCGGGAGGAGCCGATGGCCCCTCGGGTCAAGGGTCACTCCGCGGCCGGGGGTTTCTCGGGTACGTGGGTCGCTCGCTCCTGCTCTTTGGCATTGCGGTAACGGCTGCGTTGGTGATCGGAACCCTCACCGGGTTGTGGCGCGGTCTTCGCATCACGTCGCACCGCCGCGGTCTGTTCGCCGCCGTCCTTGGTGGTCTCCCAACAACGCTCGTTGCGGCGTTTGCGGCGGCCGCGCTTGCCTACACGCTTGGGCTGTTTCCCGTCTCCGGATTTGAGTCGATCCCGCCGCTGGAGGACGCTCCGCTGCGACGGGCGCTGGATATCGCCGCTCATCTGGCATTACCGGCGCTGGTCCTCATGGTGGGTGATGGGAATCTACGCGACTTCGCGGGCTTTGCTGAAGCCGGAGCATCCAGGGATGTCGCGATCGGCTTTCCTCGTTTGGCCGCTGAGATGGGTATTCGGAAGCGAACCGTAGTCGCCCCGTATCTCCTTACCTCTTCGCTGGTTGGGGTGGTTGCTTCGCTGCGAAGCCGGTTGCCGCTGCTTCTTGGCGGAACACTCGTCACGGAGACGGTGTTCAGCATAAACGGTCTTGGGTACCTGTTTGTATCCGCGATTGAGCGCAATGATGTACAGCTCTTGGGCCGAATCACGGTGTGGTTCATTTTGATCACGGTGGTTTTGGGTACGGCCATGGATTGGCTGAGTAGGCGCATTGTTCCGGTGAGCGTATGGAAGAACGTACACGCCATTCAGTAGCCGGCGGACGGCGGGTGAAGGCGGTGTGCCGGGTCCGAGTGCCAAAGAGCGCATATATTGTGCGTGACCTTGCGTTGGAGCTTGTCCCCGGCACGTTGGTCTTCCTCTCCGGCCCAAACGGCTCGGGCAAGTCCACCGCGCTCAACCGGATCAGCGCGTCGTGCAGAGGCCGGGACCAGCTGGAGTGGGTGCCCGGCCCACCGGTATCCGTCCTGCACATCCCTCAAAACGCGGCGGAGATGCTCCATCCGCTCTTTCCGGTGCGGAGGTTCGTTCGTGATTTCTTTGGCGCCAACGGTCTGGACGGCGCATCCTCCATGGCCGCGCTTGGGGATGTCTTGCGTCAGCTGGGGATTCCCCACGCCGCGACGCTTCTTGACAAATACCCGTCACAGCTCAGCGGCGGACAACGTCAGCGCCTGTTATTCGGGATGACGCTCCTGTGGACGGGAGAGCTTGTCGTGCTTGATGAAGCGCTGAGCAATTTGCCGCCTGGGCTCCGGATTGCCGGGTATGATCTGCTGCGTTCGCGTCTCGACGGCCGCTGCGCCGTCATCGTCTCGCATGATCGCTCCGTGGTCAGGCGGGAAGAGGGGGACCGAATCGTTGAGCTCTGAGACCGCCCTGTTGAGCATCACCAATGCCACGTTATGTGAGCCGGCGTTTGAGGATCGGCCGGGCGGCGTCTTGTTCACCATTCGCAGTCTTGTCATCGCCAAGGGGTCCGTAGTGAGCGTGGTGGGTGAGAGCGGTTGTGGCAAGACTACTTTTCTCAGGTCGCTGCTCGATTCCCGGTATGCGATTATTGGTGGTGAGGTGGTGGCGACCCCGACCGCGCGGTTGATGCTCCTCTCGCAGGACTACCGCGCCACATTCACTCCGGCACTCTCCGTGCTTCGGCAACTCAGGGATGTCCGTCGCGAGCAGGGACGTGGCGCTGCACACACCGCCGCGCTGATGGCGTTTTCACTGGGGCTCTCCGCCCGGCATCTGCGCGCCACCCCCCCCAGCTTGAGCGGGGGAGAGCTCCAGAGGGCAGGCCTGGCTCGCGTGATGTTGACGCCGGCAACGGTGCTCCTGCTGGATGAGCCCACGGCGTCGCAAGACAACGACAGCCGGCGCCTGGTTGGTTCTGTGATTCGCCGGCATGCCCAGCGGCACAACGGCGCAGTAGTAATCGCCACGCACGACCGTGCGTTCGCGAATGAGGTTAGCGACGTGGTCTTGCGCATAGGAGACGGGCTGCTCGAGCCGGAGCAAGGGGCCGGCCAAGTGTCCGGAGAAGATCTACCCAATGCTGGAGGAACGTATGACTAGACAGAACCCATCGTCGCGGCCCCGCGTGTCCGTTGCCGGATGGATCAGCGCCTCGCTGGTACCGCCGCTTGTGGCGTTGTCGCTTTTCTCGGGATGTGCGAGCCAGGAGGAGGTGATCGTCTCCGTTCGCGGCGAAGTGCCCAGCTTTGCCTTTGGCAATGACTTGTACAGTCTGGATACCATCCTCGTAGAAGGCGGCACCTTCCGAATGGGCAACCCGAGCGGCGTTGACAGCGACGAGCGGCCGGTGCACACGGTGCGGTTGGACAGTTTCCGGATGAGCGCCACGGAGGTGACGTTTGCGCAGTACGATGCGTTTGCGCGCGCCACCGGACGCGATCTGCCGGATGACGAGGCCTGGGGCCGGGGAGATCGACCGGTGATCAATGTCAGCTGGTATGATGCGGTGGCCTACGCGAACTGGCTGAGCGAGCAGGACGGGTTGGAACCGGCGTACCGGATCAGCGGGACGAACGTGATCTGGGATCAAGACGCGAATGGGTGGCGGTTGCCCACGGAGGCAGAATGGGAGTACGCGGCGCGTGGGGGGCAGGACGCACGGGATACGACGTATGCTGGGAGCAACAGTGCGGCGGATGTTGCGTGGTACAGAGACACTAGCGGCAGTCAAACACATCCGGTGGGGGAGAAACAGGCGAACGAGCTTGGGCTGTACGACATGAGCGGGAACGTGTGGGAGTGGTGCTGGGACTGGTATGATGGCGACTACTACGAGGATTCGGTGGGAAGCAACCCGACCGGCCCCGCGTCCGGATCGCGCCGGGTGGAGCGCGGCGGTAGCTGGAACGGCAACGCGTCCATCGCCCGGGTAGCGAATCGCAACAACTTCAACCCGCGCATCAGGAACAACTACGTTGGCTTCCGCCTGGTGGTTGCGGCTGAGTAACGCGGCGGGGTGTTCCAGTCGCGAAGGCAGTGATCGGCTGTGAGTAGGGCTCTGCTAGGATTCCGTGTGCGGTTGTGTGTCAAGCGTAATCGCGTGCAGGATACACTGGTGAGGTTGCGTCTGCCAGGCGGTGAGTAGCCGCGTCGCGGAGGTGCAGTGCTCATCGGCGGCCGAATTGCTCCACAGTCCGCGAACTACATCGTCAATGCTGATGCGGCTCAGGTCACGCGAGGGTACAAATCCGCGGGTGGATTCCAACGCGAGCCTGGTGCCGAGCAACCCGTCGCGTACGGCTTCCGCGGTACGCGCACCGTGTCGCGCGTCCAGCTCCTGCTGCGTAAGCGGGGTAGCGCCGTCGCGGAACCGGGCGAATAGCTCGGTGAGCGCAGCCGCTGTGTACTCGGAGAGCGCAGGCAATGGTGCTATTGGCTCGTCGCTACCCGACTCATCGGTCGGCTCGTGCCGGTGCTGGTGGACATAGGCTACCTCGACCCCCGCCAGGATGATGAGCCAGGTCAGGTAGAGCCAGATGAGAAAGAGCGGAACCGCTGCCAACGAGCCGTAGATGACGTTGAGCCGCATCACCGACCCCGTCCAGAACACGAATATCCGCTTTGCCACCTCCCACGCGAGCGTTGCGGTGAGCGCCCCGACCGCCGCGCTGCCGGGACTCACTCGCCCTGATGGAACCAGGATGATCGTCAAGAACAGCGTGATGAACAGCAGGACGATCGGCAGGATGAGCTCTGAGAACGACTGCAGCCATGGGACCGACGCGGCTTCCTGGCCGATGATCGACTGTACCGACGGACCCACCAGTACCGCCGCTGCGAGCAGGCCGGTCCCGAAGACGATCACCGTGGTGTAGGTCGAGACCTTCCGCCAGAAGCCGCTCATGCTCCTGAAGCGCCAGATCGCGTTGAGCGAGGTGTGGATCGCCTTGATCAGCGCGATGGCGGTTACCACGTAGAGACCAATACCGAATGAACCGAGCGCGCGTGCGTTCTCTGAGAACTCTGCCAGACTCTCGACAATCGGTTCGGAAGCCGCGGGGACAAGCTCCTCCAACACCGCGCGGCGCGCATCGGCGATCGCGGGCTCAAAGACGCCGAAGAGCGAGAGGACCGCGACCACCACCGCGATCAGCGGCACCAGCGCGAAGAGCGTGCTAAAGGCAAGGCCCGCGGCCCTGCCGGCGCACGCGTCCCGGCTGAAGCGTGAGGCCACACGTTTGACCGCCCGGTACAGAGATCGAAACTGATTCACGAACCATCTGCGAAATCGGTCCATGGCGCATGGTGTGCCGCTCTGGTGTGTCTGTCAATCGCCTCCGGTTCTGCGATACCAGTCCTGTGTTGCGCGGAAGCCCGCACGAAGCGGTGTGGGAGACAGCCCAAAGGTCGCCGTGGTATCAGATGCGTCCACCACAAAAGGGCGGTCGAACTCATATAGCATCTCGATCGTCTCGCGTGCCGGCGGGGCGAACAGCCCGCCCAGGGTGAGCATCCCGCGCCCCATGGTTGAGATTCGGGCGCCGGGCTGCAGCTCTGCGAGCATCGTCTCCAACTCGTCGGTGGTGCGAGGCTCGTCGTGCGGCGCAATCCAGTCGCGTCCCCACACCTCTGAACGGTCTGCGGTCGCGACCGCGACCATCGTCTGCGCGAAATCAGGCAAGAATGCGTAGCTGTGCGGCACGTCACGGCTACCGTAGAGCTGCGCCGGCTTACCTGCAACCAGCCGTCCAAAGAAGCGCTCACCCAACACAGACCCCTCCACCTCAGGTCCGTAGAAGTCCGATGCGCGAACCAGCGCAACCTCCAGGTCTCCCGTGCCGTGGGCGTCAAGCGCGCGCGCTTCCAGTTCTGCCCGAACGCGCCCCTTGCGGGAGCATGGTGCCGCAGCCGCTCCGGGTCGGAGCATCCCGTCGCCGCCGGCCTCATTCGGGTCCCCAAGCGCGTAGAGATTTGTCCCAATTACCAGACGTGCTCCTACGCGCCGCGACGCTTCGATCATCCCGTCCCAGATGGGAGGTAGCTCCTGCTCCCAGCGATGGTAGGGCGCATTGGCGCAATGGTACACGGTTCCTGCACCGGAGATCGCTTCCGTGAGCTTCTCCACGTCCCGGGCGTCCGCCCGGACTACCTCCAATCCTGACTCCGGGTCCATCCGGGATGATCGGCTGACCAGCCGAACCGTGTCCCCTCTTTGCCGAATCGATCTGACTACGGCTCGACCAAGCGGGCCGCCGCCGACTACGACGTGATGCGCCAATGGTTCCCCCTCTGCTTCAGGGTACTGAGATTCCCGGTGAACGCAAACCGATGTCTCAGGTCCACGGCCGAAACTCGCTCCGCGGTTCCGCGTTCAGTGTGCGCGAGTCCGCGTGCCGGCTTCCGGCTTCGTCACCGACTCCAGCTCGGAGAGCCGCTCCAACGCTTCATCGCGCGAGGTGCCGCAGAGCTCGGCGGTTGCCGTAAACGCCCGGCAGACCGCAGGGTACTCAGGGGTTCCCCAGATCCGACACTCGCCGCTCCGCGGGTCCAGGTTGACGCATGCGACACCTGCCGGCTTGCCGTCCGGCATTCCGGGGAGAGGTGAAGAGATCGACGGTGCAACGCAGCACGCGGCACAACCGCGTCGGCATGCGATCACGGTGCGCCCGCCGGGTGTCCCAGGCGTTGCCTGTGACTCGCGTTCCCGGCGCTCGGCCGCCGCGGCAGATGCCGGCAGCAGAAGCGTTTGGTTGTGGTCACCCAGCTCCACGAAGATCACCGGAGGCGGACTCACCGTTGCGTGGCTGGGGCCGCGACCTGTGCTGCCGCCCGCTACCAGGCGAGGCCACAGCGTTGAGTACAGCAGCTCAACCGCCGTTGCGAGCTCGGCTGCCGTGCCCGCAAAGCGGACCGCGTGGTAGCTGCCGGCCGGGCGCGTGATCCGGAAGAAACGGGCCGGTGCACCGCACGGCGCTCCGCAGAACGCCTGCACCGGGTCGCCATAGCAGACGCCTGCAACCCGGTCCTCAGGTCGAAGGGCGTCGAGCATCCGCATCACGGTCTCCGACACCTCAACACCACTGGTCACGCGGACCTCGAGCTCAGCGTCCGCCTCAAACGCCTGCGGCGCTATAGGGCACAGCGATGCCGGCACCGCGGCGCGATGCTCATCAAGCGGCCGCAGACGCAACCGATCGTCTATGCCGCCGGCCCGACGTGCGTCTGAGGGCAGCATCCCAAACATCCTGCGGAAGGCGCGGGAGTATCCCTCCGGGCTGTCAAAGCCGTGAGAGAGCGCAATCTGGGTGATCGGCTGCGTTCCGGCCATGAGCGGTTCTACGGAAGCGCTCAGCCTCCGGCGCATCAGATAATCATAGGGGGAGAATCCTGCCACGGCGGTGAAGAGGCGGGAGAAGTGGAAGATCGAGTAGCAGGCCGTCTCCGCCATCTCCGCCACGGAGAGCGGTGCGTCCAGCCGGTCTTCAACCAGCGCTGCAGCTGCAAGTATCCGCTGCTGTACGTCGCGTGACGCCACAGTAGTACCGCCCTGTCCGCGTGAGCCCATGCGCAGCGTCGTCACTTAACCGGGATGCACATGACCAGCGTGGACTCGGACAGGTTGTCGATTCCCTTGTACCGCGAGTCGTAGCGGTTATAGATCCAAGTTGCGCTGCGGCGAAGCCGCTGTGTGCTGATCCACTGGTCCATCTCCGCGTACTTCGACTCGTCGGTGATCTCAACGCCTGAGACAGTAAAACAGGCGGTGCGCGTGGCGGGAAGCAGCTTGATGAGCGCCGGCGCCGGGACGCGCGGAATCGCTCCCACGTCTCCGGGGGCGAGGTCGATCGCGTAGCCCACGAACACCTCGTAGTGGCCGGTCGCTTCTGTCTGCGGATGGGAAATGTGTGCCTCGAACATGAGGTCCGGTAGCAGCGGGGGAGGAAGCTCCCCCGCGTGTTCGCCGTAGAAGCGCATATAGCGTTCCCAGAGCCGGCCAATCTCGTTCTCCTCCGTCCACCCGGCACTCGCGGAAAACGGATCACCAAAGAAGCTCAGGCCTAGTAGGTTGAGGGCCGGTGTCTGCTCAATCTGCACTTCCATTGCGTACTCCAAACCCGGGTCTTACTCTGCCGGACCGTAGTCGATCTCCGGGAGCGGCTCATACCACTGCCCCCAGTCGGCGGGTACCCATTCAGGCTGTGCGTACTCTTTGACCCGGTCAATGCACCCATAGTATGGCTTCAAATCCAGAACCTGGGTACCCGCGTACGCATCGATCTCATCGAGCTCCACCTCGCCCGCCGCAACATCCACGCGCACTATACGCGCGGTGTTGAGCCCAATGGGGTTCGGCCTGACCGGCGAGCGAGTCGCAAATAGGCCGGCGGACACACCGGCGGCGTAGGGCAGGTCCATGGTCATGGGCACCTGGTGCCGGTACTCCGCATACCGGTCCGCCCACCACAACACCAGAATGTGGCTGAATCCCACAAGCCCGGTCAACGCCTCCCGGTACCGCTCATCCACGCGGATGTAGCGCCGTTCTCCTTCCTTCTCCACGGTTCCGATCGACGCTACGGTCAGGCCCTGTGTCTGTGATGCCGTGGTCCCTGTTGCGTTGGTCATTCGACCCTCCTTGGTTATTGGTGGGTCGAAGGTACCAGCGGCGCGGCCGCACCGCTTGACCGATCGTGCGAAAGCCGGTCTACAGCTCAAACCCTAGTATCAGGTCGCTCGCGCGATCCGGCTGCAGATCCGCAAGCGCGGACCCGGAGGGTCCGGTCCAGTCCCAGCTTACCCGCATTCCTACCGTGGGGCTCAATCCGCTGATGGTGATCATTGAAAGCACCAGGCCGAGCTCGGTGGAGAGCGTGCGGATGTGCGCGTCAATGGTCTGTTCGCCGCCGGCGGTCAGCGCGTTATAGACAATGGCAACACTGTCGTACTCCACGCGACCGGTGAGCCCGAGCACCGGCGCGTTGATACGGGCGCCGCCGTTGACGCTAAAGGCGTTGGTCGCGGACTGCGCGCTCTCAAAGGGTGTTGCCTCCATCCCCGGTGAGATCTCGAGCGTCTGATTGAGCCCCACGTGCAGCCATGGCGCGTACTCGCCGCCGGCGCTCAGACGGAGCGGCCCAACAATGTACGTCGCCTCACCGGTTATCCGCGGCATGATGAGGGTGATCACGCGGTCATTGAGGATGAAGTACCGGGTGGTCTCCGTCCCGCCGGTCACGTCGGTGTAGCCGATCTCCCTGAAGCGCATATTCTCATAGTCCAGGTTGGCGGCCACCTGCGCCCGGGCGTGCTCGAATCGCCACCGAATCCCCAGAAGATCCACCGACGCCGCAAGTGTCTTGCCAAAGGTAGCGTAGTAGAGGCTCTCACCCTCCTCCTGCTCGGAGGTGTTCCTATAGTCACCGGCGATGCCTGAGAAGAACATCGGTGAGTACTCCCAGTCCAGCGCCAGGTGTAGATCCAGCGATCCGTCACGATTCGGGCTCACATCGAACTCAAAGGCGGTTGCCGGAGGCGTGGCCAGGACCAGGGTTGAAAGACAGAGCAGAACCGGTACGGCGGTTCGTCGATTCATCGGCTATCTCCTGTGGCTGTTCTTTAGGTCGAGTTAAGCACGCGCGGCTCCGGGGTGTCCAGGCTCCTACGGCGCCTGGAAGTAGAACACAAAGGGGCTATCGCCCACCCAAGTGGTTACGCTGATGAACCAGAGCGCGTGGACGCTCGTGTCCGGTGGGCTCAGGTACCAGTCGTACTCGAAGGAATCGATCTCGAACCTGCCGTCGATGTCTTCGGCGACGTGCTCGCCCTCCGGGCTGGGCTTCTGCCCATTGACGCCGACTGAAAAGCGCGCAATTGCGTCAAAACCGGTGTAGTCCAAGACCTCAGTGTACTCGCCGGCGGAGCGGTCATAGTAGTAGAACCTGAGCTCGATCCGCTCGAGCAGATTCTCCTCGGAGAAGGTGAAGCGTGCCGATGGACGGTAGAAGAGATAGTTGCCATCGGAGTCGAAGGGGTCGAGGAAGCTCACGTCGAATACCGCCGACGTCTCCCCGTCTACCGTGATGGTCCACTCAGGGGCAACCTGTTCGGGTTGAAGGCACAGTTTGTACCCGGACTCCTCCTCCCAATACCACTCCCACCGCTCCGGAACCGCGGTCGTGAACGGCGCTTCAGGTCCGTAGGTGGATAGCTCCCACGGGTCTTCGCTGTCGATCTTCGGGTGCTTGATCTCTTCGCTCGGGTACACCTCGAGCACGCTTGCTCCCGACTCGAACTCAGCCACGCCGGGCCCCAAAGGGTCTCGAACGTGGATGTTCATCTGGTTCATCACCTCATCATCAAGCCGTGTGTCCGGCGGTGAGAACTGGCCGTTGCCTGCCGAAATCGGCTCGTAGAGGCCGGTGTGCCGCTGGAGATTCCAGTGTTCTCCCGTAGCCGGATCGTAGTTGTAGAGGTAGTTCTTGATGCTCCGCCCCACATCGTCCATGAGAGCGCGTTCTATCAGTTGATCCACGGAGAGCTCGAAGTACCCGTCGAGCGTGGTGAGGTCGATCGCCGCCTGCGCCTCATCGTCGAGCATCATCAGCTCGCCCAGGTCGATGTCCGCAACTGCGTCCTCGATCGGTAGGGCGAGTAGGCTCTCCGCCTCGCCCGCGGGAATCGTGACAAAGCCCACCACCTGTTCAAACCGCGGCGCGGTCTCATCGAGCAACACCAGCACATACCCCTCACCGTCGGTGCGGGCAAACTCAAATGAGAAGGTGCCCTCCTCATCAGGCGGAGTGACCTCACCGTCGTCTACGCTGTCCGTACCCACATCACCTGCGACCACCGGAAACGCACCGATGCCGCTCACCGCCGAGGAGATGCTCCGGTCACCGGAACCGTCTTTGCCGCCGCCGCGAGATGATGCCGCCGGGGCGATCCCGGCGAGCGAGCCGGTCACGGCGACCGGATCACCGTCCTGTTTGGGGCGTGATGCGCCGCCGGCCCCGTCGCCACCTGAGGCGCAGCTGAGCAGACACACGACGACAATAAGGCAGCACGACGCCACAAACGTCGACGGGTAGGCCTTCATATCGGACACCTCCTGTACCGGTACTCAGATCATAACGCGCGCATGATGCTTCAGCAACCCGCGCAGGGCGTTTGGCGGCAACTCAACCAAAGTTTATGCGTGAGTTTGAGGCGGATCCGAGCCGAGGTGATACCGTTTCCGGCATGACGACCGCAAGTCGTTGAGGAGGCGTTATGTGCACCACCCGTGTGAACTGGGGTCGATTGACCGTCACCGTCTTTCTGGCAGTCGTGTTGGCCGGTTGCCTGGATCTCCGCCCGCCGGTCTATTCGGCGATTCAGGTGGGAGACACCGTGGCCGCACTCGCAGACCAAGACGGTACGTTCCATGTGCTGTACTCGTTCAACACCACCACCGAGCGAGGCAACGGCGTCAGCTACGTCTACTACGCTACCGGGACTCCAACCGCCGGCTTTTCGACCACCCGCGTTTTTGACGGAGACGGGAGTCCACTGTCTGTGGACGCACTGGCTCAGGAGAGCAATGGGACGCTCCATGGGTTTGTACGGCAGGGGCGGGTTATCCATGAGCTAACGGGAAGCTCCGGCGGTAGCTGGTCCACCGCCGTCTTCTTTGAGAAGGAGGCCGGACCGGTGGGGCAGGCCTTGTTTGATGCCGACGGTGCGCTGCACGTGGTGCACGCAACCTACAAGACGGATACTCTGGCATTTGACAATCTTCGTCCCGCCTACAGCTACCGGACGTCGGGAGGTGATCTGACCACCACGGCGCTCAGCGTAGGAGGGGGGTGGGTCGACGTCAACTATGGAAGACGAAGCGACATTGCGTTGGATGCAGACGGCCGGGCGCACGTGGTCTTTGGGTGTGAAGGGAACCCGTTGGTTCTGGTGGTACCAAAACTCTACTACACCACGGTGGAACCCGGTGGCGGTGCCGCGGCGGAAGCGGTGGTGCACTCTGGATCCGCGACCGGAACCGTGGATTGCGGCATCAGCATCGCCGGCGACGGCGTAATGGAGACCGCCCATCATGGCTATGAACGCGACTACGATGGGGTACCGCGTTGTCTTCGGTCCGCCGACGGCGGAAGCACGTGGCTGCCGTCCGACACCATGATTCACGACTGGCCGGTCGGAGAGGCGGTGGATCTGACAGGCGATTCCGGCTACCGGATTCAGATTGAACACGATGATGCAAACGGGACGCACCTCGCCTACTGCCGCAACCGCATCAATGAAGACACCGGCGCTTCGGAGCCGATTCTCTCCTACGCGTACCGGGCCACCGTCGGCCAGGCGTGGGAGCTGAGCGGTGACATCGTTGATACATATATGGGTCTTGCCATGGCGGTGGTTGACGGTGTTCCATACGTGTTTCATGCTCGCCCAACCGATGAGTGGCAGGAGCATCAGGGGGAGGACACCTACGTCTGGCCAATGTCGTTCATAGAGCTTGTGGTGACGAGCAGGGCCGCGGATGGTAGCTGGCATAGTCAGCTTGTCCAGGATACCACGCTGCCCGAGTAGCGCACCCGGCGGCTTGTTTCTCACGCAATGATCGCCTACCATCGGCTACACCGGGCCTGCAAATTGGCCCGGTGTAGCGCACAGATGGTAGTACGAATTCTGATAGAGGCGTTCTTTTTCCTCCTTGCGTTTGCGGCGCTGCCCGTGTCCGTGCTCTACCATCTCAAGAGTGGAGAACGGTGGATCTTCCCGTACATCGGCATTCAGCTGGTGGCCACCTGCTACGCCGGTATAGAGGTCCTCCACCTTGGGGGTCTGTCTGCTACGGACCTTGCGGTTGGAGAACACGCGTTTGTCGTAGCCATGATCATTCTGCGAGCGGCGCTGTTGGTGTTCGTCCCAGCGTTCATGGACTCACTCTTTGGCATTGCCGGACGCCGAATGCCGGTTTGTGCGTACGCGCTGATTGCCGTGGGGCTTCCGGCTGCGCTTGTCACTGAATGGCTTGTAGCAGGGAGTCCGGGCTATGCTTCTCCCACGCATCTTTCCGGGGCGGCTATAGCGGTGGGGCTGGCCGTTCACGTCTGGTTTCTTGCGTCTGCACAACGTAAGCAGCTTCTAGAGCCGATGAACGTGGTGAATTGGCTCTTTCTCACTTGTGCTCCGGCCTACGTTCTTTACCTGTGTGTGGTAACGATCTACCCGGCCGTGACCGGTGCACCGTTTCGCGTTCTGGGGCTATCGGTTACCAATGTGGCGTACGGTATCTGGAACGCCATCTTCCTCTGGTTTATCCTGCATTTCATCTCCACCAGGCCTCTCGACCCAGAGCCGCCTCCAGTTCCACGGTGTCCGTTCCTTCAGGCGCAGCTCACGGACCGCGAGCGGGAGATCCTGGAGATGGTTCTGCAAGGGATGAGCAATAAGGAGATTGCCCATCAGCTCGGCGTGAAAGAGAACACCGTCAAGGCACATCTGTTCAACAGTTATCAGAAGCTGAACATCCACACGCGTGTGGAGCTGGTTCGGTTGGCGTACGGTCACCCGGAAGACCGCTGACCGTACACCTCTACCATCAGAACACGTTTGTCCGGATCCCGAATCCGAGCCGGAACGCGGTGCCTGCCTCGACGTCTGAGGAGATGAACCAGAGCTGTCCCTCGGTGTAGAACCCAAAGGTATTGAACACCGGCATCGAGGCCAGCTCGATTCGCGGGAACTCGAGCTGTGCCACCATTCCCGCAAGCACCAGCCCCTCCTCCGTGAAACCAATCGTGTCATCGCTCATGGTGAAGTAGGAGAAGTTCGCGCCGATTGCGATCGCTGCCGAGAGCCATTCAAGGTCCGGACCAAAGATGAAGCTCGCGGGGAAGCTGAAGACATTGGCCAGGAGTTTCGCGCCGATCACCAGTCCGCTGAAGCGCCCCGGGGGTGAGACGCCAATCTGTGCCTGCAGGCGCACGTTGTCGTCAAAGAAGGTGAGACCGGCTCCAAGGTCGAAGTACGTTGCACCAAGTGCGTGCGCGTCGATGTACAGACCCTGGACGAAGCTCGGCACTGAGTATCGCGACTTGTCGCCCTCACGCAGCACCACCGCCACGTCTCTCAGCGCATTGTCGTCGGTTGTTACGCCGACAATCGGGACCGACTCGTCGAAGGCGTCGCGCTCCTGCGGCTGCAGGAGCCGAACTTGAGGCGGTGTCTCGTCAATGGAGAGCGTATGGCGGGTCACCGCGCTCGAGCCGTCGGCGAAGGAAGCACGCACTACCAGATACACCGGTCCGTCGGGTATCTCGGTTGTTTCAATACGGTAGCGCCACTTTTCGGTTCCGGACGCCACCTGGTAACTTCTGCCGTTGTCCATGCTCACCTCGACGCGCTCGAGTGCATGGTTGCGAAGCAACCGCTCGTTCGCATCTCTCACCGCGCGGTCCTCGCCCTCATCGAGCTCCAGTGCGTATCCGGCGCGACCGGTGAGGAACGGCCGATTGCGGATATACGACTCGTTGGCCGGCTCATCGATCACGAGCCACGGGCCAAGCTCTGTGTAAGAGATCCGCGTCATTTCGCTAAACAACGGCTCTTCGGCGCCGGCTGGTTCGGCACGGAGCCTGAGCTCGTGATCGCCCTCGGAGAGCGTCCCGGGCTCGATGACCACGGATCCGTGGCCGGTCACGTCGGTCTGAAGCACCTCGAGCGGTTGGCCGTCTACCAGCAGGGTAAGCGACGAACCGGGGAAGGGGGTGCTTGCGGTCACCTGGAACTGATGTGAGAGCGCCGTGCCATCTGCAGGAGAATGGATCTCCGGGTTTGAGGTGAGCGCCGGCGGCTCCACGTGGATGTTCCGAGAGACGCGACTGGTGTTTCCCGCCCGGTCCTCCGCCTCAACCCGGAGGTTGAACCAGCCCGGAAGGATGTTGGACGCGTCCACTACATACGCAAACGGGCCTGGCTGGTCAAACGTGGCCAACACCATTTCCTCCCCGGTGATCTCCGGAGTGCTGCCGTTCCCGTCGTAGCTCAACGGCTGTGCGACCAGGCGCACCTCCGCCGGCGCAGAGTCATCGCTTCGTCCGTCTATGGTGAAGCTACCGCTTACCGAATCCCCGTCGCCCGGCTGCGTGAGCTCGAGTATTGGCGGGGTATTGTCAATGTTGATGGTGCTGGTGAAGAGCCCCACAGTCTGCGCCCCGTCTTCCGCCCGGACCAGCACCGAATGGGTGCCGTCCTCCACTTGGGTCGTGTCTAGTCGATACTCCCACGCCGCCGCCGTCTCGCTCTCGGCTCCCTGGGCTTCTCCGTCGGTTGGCTGATCAGGATCCGCGGCGTCCGGGACCCGCATCATCTGCGCACGTTGGAAGCTCCCGCCGTTATCGGTGCTGATATGTACTGACACGATGCCATTGGGGTCTTCCGAGCTTCCCACAATGTGGATGGTCCCGCTCAGGTAGTCTTCAATCGTCGGCTCAGTGACGGAACTCACCGGCTCGGTGCGCGAGACCACGAATGTGCGTCGTACCGTCTCGCTCTCCGTCCCGCCGCTGTCGAGACCGGTGACCTCGAGCGTGTGCTCCCCGTCCTCCAGCTCCTCCATGGGAGCCGCTATATCGAAGACCCCGGTAGTCGCAACCTCTCTCGGCTCACCGCCGTCCACCGTGTACCGAATACGCTCAGGCTTGTCATCGTCAAGCAGTACGCCTGAGATTCGAAACTCCTCGCGAACCACGCCGCCTTCCTCGGGGACCTGCAGCTGGAGCGTCGGGCGATCTCCCGCCTCATCAACGCTGAGGGCAATTGTCGTTGTGCCGCGGTTTCCGGCTCGGTCAGTCAACTCAAAGGTTACCTCGTTGAGCTCCGCGGTGGCGGAGAACGTTACCACAACGGTTTCATCCACCGGCAAGTCGGTTCGCTGATCTCCCGCCGTTGCAGTGATTGCGGTGGTTGTAGCCGGCTCGGATAGCCGCGCGATGACGGAGACGGTGCCATTTACGGATGCACCTTCGGGCGGCGTCAGTCGATCTACCCCGGGGTTTTCCCGGTCCACAAAGAACGGAATGCGAAGCGTCTGGAGGCGGCCGGTGCGGTCTTGAGCCTCAACCTCTGCGGTAAACGGACCATCCTGTGCACCAAGCTCGAGTGGAACGATGTAGATGCCGTCTTGAGCGGGCTCCGCCCCCGCCCACCGGGTCTCCGTCGCCTCGCTCTCAGTTGCTTCGGCGGCGGACGGGGCGACCAACCGAACGCGCACCTGGGAAATGCCCGCCGGGTCCTCCACCGTTACCGGCACCTGGGTGCTTTGTCCCGCCCACGCGCCAACCAATGCCGCTTCCGCGGTGATGGTGGGATCCTCGAGCTCTCCGGTAACGGCGAACGGCGGTGAGGTCACCGTTCGTCCGCTCACGCTTGCGGCAACACGAAGCGTGTCCACATACGCGTCTCGGGTGGCGCTCACAGTCACCAGGGTACCGGCAGCGCGGACCGAATACGGTGAGCCCTCGGATTCGTCTTCGGCCACGCCGGAAACCTCCGGCTCACTCGCGTCTCCTCCCACGGCACGAAGTTGCAATGTGCTTCCGGAAGGGAGCAGGATTGGTGCCTCGAGCGCTGCCTCTGTTTCGGCTGAGACCTCGACGCCCGCGAGCGCGTCAGGGGCTACCTCAGGCCCCAGATACAGACCCGGCGAGAGCACGTCGGCGATGGTCGGCTCCGGCCCAGGGGTCTCGTTGCCGGCCTCATCAACCGTCGGCTCCGGGACCGGAGGGAGTTGCACGTAGAACCCCACCGTACGGGAGACCTTGCCGGTCGCGGTCGCGTGCCAGACGTCGATCGGCACCGCCGTGCCTACATCGCCCCGTGGAAGTGAGATGCTGAAGATCCCGTTCTCACCAACGTTTGCACGGCCAATCTGGCCGCCTACGCGGTACTCGACGCGCGCCGGCAAGTAGTCGCCTGAGACTGATCCGCTCAACGCGGCGCGTTCGCCCGCTGCCAGCGCAAACCCCGGTTCGTAGTCGGTGCTCTGTTCGCCAACCAGAACGGCGTCCAAGGAAATGCGAGCCGGAGGCGTTGCTACCGTGAATCGACGCCGGATCTCCTGGCCTGCGCGGCCGTAGATGTCTACCGGCGTGAGTCGGATCTCATGGTTGCCGGGAGCGAGGCCTGTCACGGGAATGGAGAACGCGCCTGCCGACTCGGCTTCCGCCGGCGTCTGCCCGTCCACTGAGTAGCGGACCGCCGCGGCGCCGTCGTCGTCGAGGATGTGCCCAACCAGCGTGACGTGATCCAGCACCGCCGCCTCTGGGGGCCAGGAGAGCCTGAGCTCCGGCTCGTCGTACTCGGTATCGATGCTGTAGCGCATTCGCACTGACTCGGTATTGCCGGCCGTATCCTCCACACGGAACTCCGCGGTGAGCGACCGTCCGGGCTCAGGGCCAAGATCCACGTCCAGCGACCAGTACGGGTTGCCGGGGATCAGGTCAATCTCTCCGGACTCGCCTGAGCTCAGCTCATAGGTGAGGGACGCGAGGCGGACCGCGTCGGAGGCGCGCCCTACGAAGTGCAGCCGGCCGTCTACGACGTCATCTTCCAACGGCGTCAGAACCTCCAGCTCCGGCGGGCTGGTGTCCACAAAAAACAGGAACGGCGTGACCGATGTCGATCCGGTCCGGTCAACGCTCCGGAGCCACCACACCACCGCACCCTCTTCCAAGTTCCGCGGATCTATATCGAACTCGAACTCCTTGCGCTGATCGTCGCGCCCGGATAGACGCAGCGGACGGCTGCCGGAGCCGGTGATCAGCTCTAACGCATCCACGCCGTTGGCGTCCTCAACAACGCCGTCTATGGTGGTCTTCTTGCTGATGAGCACCCCGCTGTCGTGGCTCTCGGTGAGTGACGTTGGTGCGGTGGTGTCCAGATTCACACTTACGGACACCGGCGCGCCCTCGGTCCCGTTCACATCAAATGCCGTTGCCGTAATGGTGTGCGGTCCATCGTCAAGTGATCCCATGGAGACGAATGCGGACCAGTAGTCGGTGCCTTCTGCCGTGATTGGTTGGCGATCATCCACCCGTATCTCTATCCGGCCAACCGCATCGTCATCCACAGCGGTCCCAATGATGTACAGCCGCTCGCCCACAGCCTGGTTCACCACGGGATAGGAGATGGAGACGGCAGGCTCATCGCTTGCCGGGTCCACAAAGACGTTGAACGGTCCTCCCAGCGCCTCATTGCCGGCGCGATCGCGCGCGCGCACCAGGATATTGTACTTGCCCGGCTCCAGCTCTGAGACGTCAATGGTGTGCTCCCAGTTTCCGGTGCCCTTCACCGTTTCAAAGGCGTCTTCGTCTGTTTTGCCGGCAGCCGACGTGCTCGCCAACGCGACGATCGACAGGAGCGCGATGACGATACCCGCTCGTGCGGCGGCGCCGTGCGGTCCGGACCCCGTCGTACAGTGTCTCATCCGAGCTCTTGCTGATTGGTGGTGCTGAATCACGGTTTGTCCCTCTTTTGTGCTGTTTGACGCTATTCGGAGTACAGCGTAGCCTCTTCTATGTAGCTACCGTTGTACCCCACTATGATCTGTCCTTGGCCGGCTGTTGTCCCGTCAGTCTCCACGTAGGTCGCGCTGGTTCCCGGAGCCGTTGCGGCCGGAACCGCCGTCACTTCCCAGTCTCCCGTGTAGTTGCCGGTCGACGTGTTCGCACCGTCCACGATTCCACCAATCGCGTCCTGCGGCCAACTCACTCGCAGCGCGTACCGCGTTCCGGAGTAGGAGAGCGAGAAGCTGGAGATCACCGGCCGGTAGTCGGTTCCGGCAGTGTCGTCAAAGGCACGGATAACAATCGAGTTGTACATGCCGTTGGTGAACAGTGCGTCCACCGTGCGC
>CAYTGY010000003.1:0-38000 GCA_964437265.1 uncultured Spirochaetaceae bacterium
CGGCGTCCATCCGTCGTAGATATCCGCACGATGAACGGAGATCACATCTGACAGGTACAGTGGCAGCTTGTAGTGCGCCTGCGCAACCATAGCTTGGATTTCCTGCACGAGCTCGATCTTCGCGTCACGGTCGAGCTCACTTCGCATCGCCTCGATCCGTGCGGCCAACTGGGGGTCATCCAGCTGTCCATAGTTGGAGGAGCTTCCTCGCGTGACAAAGTGCGCGTTCATCATCAGGTCGATATTGGTGAAGTTGAAGATCACTCCCTGGATAGTCATGTCGAAATCGCCGGTGTAGTAGCGGTCCTTTACCGCATTGCTTCCACCTTCCTCAAAGTAGATCTCGATGCCAATCGCCTCCAGCTGGACCTTCAGGTAGTTCACCAGGTTCTTGTACGTCTGATTGGTGGTGACCGCGTATGAGAGACGGACACCGTCTTTCTCCCGGAACTTCCCACCCGCCGGCACCGTGTAGCCGGCGGCATCAAGAATCTCTGCCGCGCGCATTGGGTCCGGCTCCGGGACGCCCGCGTTCGGATTAGCCAGGAACGACGACGGCTCAATCAGCCCGGCCGGCGCGGGTGAACCCTTTCCACGCAGCACCTGGTCAATCAGCGCGTCCTGATCGATTGCCAGCGCAATTGCCTCGCGGACTGCCGGATCACACAGCGTCTCACGCGCGGGGGTCAGGTAGTCCGCCGAGGGATTGAGGTTCAGGACCAGCGTGGTGAGAAAACGGCCGGGAGAGTAGGCAACCTCAACGTCTTCCGTGGACGCAAGGTTCTCCACATACGCTGAATCCACCGCGGGTAGCAGAACGTCAACATCACCCTTCTTCAAGGCATTGATGGCTACGTTGATGTCCAAATAGTTGATGAACTTGACCGTCTCCGGCTTGTAGAAGTCCTCACCGCGCTCATCCATGAGATGGAAGCCTTCCCGTTTCCGAAGAACAATGACACCGGCGTTGGTCTCCTCAGTATCCAGCACGTACGGGCCACTTCCAACCGGTTCTTTGAAGAGGTTCTCAATGAGTGGGATGGGGTTGGGGCTGTTGAGCTGGTTCTTGGGCGAGAGAACGTTCCATTTGTGCTCCGGGAGCATCAGGATCGTGGTGAACAACGGCGTAACGGCGCCCAACACCTTGCGTACGTGGAAGTACACCACGTTTTCTTCTCCGGGGCCAAAGCCATATTCACCCGGAAACTCGTGGTAGAAAACCCCCTGGCGTACCAGGTTCCAGTCACCTTCACGGTCGCGCTCATACTTGTGCAGGAGATCGCCGGTCCACGCAAGCGCGCCGGCGTGGTTGGTCCTGCCAAAGTCTGCGGCCAGATCAAAGGTGAAGTAGATGTCCTTTGCCGTCACCGGCACGCCGTCACTCCAGGTGGCGGACTTGTTGAGGATCACCTTCACCTCGAGGTACTCCTGATCCGCGGCGACGCTCGACGGCTCCTCCACGTACTCCCAGTCGGTGGCCAAGTTGGGCTCAAACTCGCCGGTTTCCTCGTCGTAGACAAACAGCGTGCTATAGATAGAGCTGGAGATGGTGGGCGAGATTCCTTGATTGGAAAGCCACGGCATATAGGTTGACGGGAGCGAGCTTGATACGTTGCCCACGTACAGGGTGAAGCTCTCATCCGCGGCCCGGCCGGAGGCACCGCCTGAGCAGCCCGTGATGATCAGCGCGGTTAGCACAACGGCTGTCACGGGCGCCATGCGGCGCTGCGCCTGCGAAGGTCGATCTACTCCCGTGGAATTCACCATCTCCTCCTTGCCCCGCTAGTAGGGGAACTGCATCTGTTGCCCAAACCCGTGCTTTGAGACCGAGTTGTCGTAGATCTCCTCAATACGGAACACGTACGCCGGGCGCTCCTTCCACCGTTCTACATTGGGGGCGTGATAGACGTCGTGCTGCGCGTTCACAAACCGGTGGTAGATGTCATCCATGTGGATCTCCATCTGACCTCTGAGCTCGTAGGAGATCACCGGGGGCTGGTAGAAGATGAGTGTCGCCTCCGGATTTGCCTGGAGGTTCTCCCAGCTGTGTCGCTTTGCCATCTCAAGCGAGGTGATGAGCGAGAAATCGATCCGCTGCTGCGCCTCAACCGAATACAGGTGCTCAACCAGGATCTTGAGTCCCCGCTGGCTGTATTCTTTGTCATCCTTGCGGTAGGAGCCGATGTGCTCCAGGTAGGCGTCAAGCGTCTCCTGCATGAGCTCCGGCTTTGGCACCCACCCCACGCCCTTGATGGAGCCGTTGAGCCCAGCCGGCCCGTGTGAGATCAGCGCGGGGTTATGCGAGGTGAAACTGAGAAACAGCTTCTCATGGCGTATCTCTTCACCATCATGCAGACGCCGAACGGTGTTCGCGCGAGTCTTGTAGGACCAATCAAAAAAGCTCTCCGCGGATCTCATCTCCACGTCATCGGTTACTGCCATGCACTACTCCTTGACTACCGTCATTTCTACCGTCCCCAGATCCATAACACTGGGGTCCGCCTGCATTACCACGATGTACTCCACGGTATCAATGGTCAGCGTGTTGTCCGTGGCAAACGGATCCGCGCTGGAGATGGTACCGGTCATCACAAAAGGACCGCCCTCACCGGGGCGCTCAGCCGGGTCCGTGTAGGTCAGCGTGAGCGCATAGGTATCACCAGAGGGCTCAATGGCAAAATCCCCACGCCCTCGCGGGCGGCTGGTGATCAACTCAAAGCGATTGGCGGGCTTGAGAACGAGGGTAACCGGTGTACTGCCGCCCATTCCCTTTGCGGCCTCCCCGTAGTAGGTAGTCATCTCCTCAGGGCCCAGCATCCGGAATGTGAACTCGCGGCTTGGGGTGTTCGGCGCGAGCGACAGTGTAGCCGTGATGGTCTTGGTCGACAGATCTATCCGGCCCGTGGTGGTTCCACCCTCAGCATCCGGGATGAGTGAGATCTCTCCGTCCTGGATGCGAAACATGCCGGTCTCACCGCTCAGCGTGTTCACGTAGCGCATCCCCGGATTGAGCTCCAGAATCACCTCACGGTTTCCCATGACGGTGGTGAGATAGTCACCCAAGAATTCCTCATACACGTCATCTGGAGAGCCTACCTGAATAAAGGCGAGATCAACCGGCGACTCGCCCAACGTGAACAGCGCGGCAACCATCCCCTCAGTATAGGTCCCCGAGTGTGGCGCGCCGTCCTCCGGGGTGAAGGTCAGCGTCCCATCAGCGCCAAGCTGGTAGGTCCCCTCTTCAACGAGTCCCATGATGGAGATGTAGAACTCGTAGGCCCCGTCCTCATCCATCACCAGCGAGACCAGCGGCTTGTTTGCCGGGGACATGGCCCACTCGCCTTCATACGTTCCCGGCGTCACGCCGGAGGAGGTCTGACCGGCGCCCGCACCCCCGCCTTCCGGTTCCGCGGCGTCATTGCCGCATGCGACAAGCAGTCCGACCGCCAACAGAAGCACCCACAGTACACGAATGCCCAACCTGACCGAGTTCATCAGCTCTCCCTCCTCCGCTCATAGATGCCGCGTTGAGAGAGCATGCTACGGCGAGGTGGGCGTGGTGTCAACAGAGAATTGACGATGGGGGCGCCGGTCACCCACGCGAGCCCCCGCTTCATGAACTGCGCTACGTATCTATGCAACGAATGATGAGAGGAGCTCCTGAATAATCCGCGGGTTATCTCCGCTCTGGATCGAGAGCGCTCCCAGGGTGTAGATGATCCGCCGCAGCAGGTCCACGCCCGTCAGGCGCGGAAACAGCATACGCGTGACACAGATCTCCCGGACCAGCGCCGGATCCGTGCCGTCCACCACCAGCTGGATGGCGCTGCGAAGAAAGGAATCCTGGACCTCATCAAGTCCGTCTTCCAGGGCCAACAACCCTTCGCGCCGCCCGCGCTCTGCGAAGGCCACCATGTGCTCCACGACCTCGGTGAGCGTGGCACGCTCGGCATCGTCGCACTCTGCCCGCTCATACAGCTCCACCGGCAGCAACAGCTCAATTCTCCCACTCATGGCGAATACTCTACCAAGAGACGGCCGAAGGTACAAATGCGCACCCCGGATCGTGGTATACTGGCGGTGGTATGCCCACACGCGTTTCCGTGGCCAAAGACACCGACGACGTTCCGGCATGGCTGGAGCCGGGAAGACACGCGGCGGCCATCCGGTCAGAGGCGGGGCGGTAGTTCGCCGGGCGGTGTCCCACAAGAATCGCTATAGGCCTACTCGTTCTTGCTCAAAACGCGGCTCGGGAACAACAGACCCCCGACTCCGGTCCTTGCACGCGATGGCCGCCGGATTCACAATGGACAAAGCACGAACATTCTCAGGAGGTTCTCCGCATGGCTTTGGCGTCTCTTCCGACCGACGATTCGTGTCGATTCGTGAGCGCCCGTCCAATCTGGCTCACGAGTCGCTCACGGGAGGCAAACGTCCAAGCGGGGTTTCGCGCGTCGGTGACCGCCCATCACGGCCGCTCGTATGCTATTCGCGTGACTGCGGCGACCGTCTACCGCCTTCTGGTCAACGGTCGTCTCGTGGCGTACGGGCCCGCACGATCACCGCACGGGTTTCTCCGCGTAGACGAAGTCCCCCTGACGGAGCATCTCGATGACGGCGAGAATGCAGTCTGTCTCGAGGTCGCCGGGTACAACTGCGGGTGCGTCTACCAGGTCGGTCGCCCTTCGTTCGTACAGGCGGAAGTGTTCGAAGACGATAGGACAATTGCCGCTACCGGCGTAGGACGGGGGGTTGCGGCGATTCGGCTTTCCATGCGACATCAACGTGTCGTCCGTTTCTCCTACCAGCGTGCGTTTACCGAGATCTACACCATCAACCGGGAGAAGCCTGCGGCACGATGGAACGATCCTGGCGTCGACGTGGCGCCGTTCCGGAATTCGACGGAGGTTGTGGATCACGCGAGTCGGCTGTTGCCGCGCGGAACCCCTATGCCGAGGTTCACGCGGATCGACATAGGATCGCAGATCTCGCTCGGGTCGATGGCCCCGATTGAACACCCCGCGGGGTTCTCGTATCCGCAGAAGCAGTTCTTCTCTTCTCCCAGTCCCGGCTACAAGACGTTCGCGTCGTTCTCGCTCGAGGAAATTCCTGAGAACCCATACTACACGCTTCAGGATTTCACCTTTCGCAGCGATTCACGAGGGCGGCTCGGAGCAGATCTCTTTCCTCGCCGGCTGAAGCGTAACCGATTCGCACTGTACGATCTCGGACGCATCGTCACCGGGTTTATCGGCACACGGGTAATCGTGGGAGAGGATGCGACCATACTCTTGGTGTTCGATGAGAAACTGACCGGCGAGGCGTTTGCGCACATGCCGCACTGGGCGACAATCAACGTGGTCACGTACCACTTGGGCGCATCCTCCTCACCGTACGATCTGCTCACATTCGAGCCCTACGGGCTTCGCTACGTTGCGGTGGTGGTGCTCACGGGAGACGTGACCCTCACAGACTTGTTCGTCCGCGAGTATGCATACCCGTGCACCGATTCGATAGTCTTCAGCTCGTCCGACGCTCGATTGGTGAGCCTTTTCTTCGCCGCACGTGAGAGCTTCCGACAGAACGCGCTCGACGTGCTGATGGACAATGCCCACCGTGAACGCGGCGCGTATCTGTTGGAGAGCTTCTTCTCCGCCGCCTCGATCCCATTCCTCTCGCAAGACCCGGCTCCGGAGACCTGCACGTTGGAAAACTACGCGCTTGTCGATCGCTTTCCCGGACTGGAGAAGGGCCACCTGCCCATGGTCTATCCGTCCGACTTTCGGGCGGCATGTCCCTCATTCTCCCTCTGGTACATCCTCGAACTCGGCGAGTACGTAACACGCATACCGAACGCCGACCTCGATCGTTTTCGACCTCTTGTCGAAGCGATCCTCGCCCGCTTCGAACAATTCCTCAATCGCGAAGGGCTACTCGAAAACGTTGGTCCCGATTTCTGGGAGTGGTCGGCAGCCAACGAGTTCACCAATGGCGTTCACTTCCCACTCAACATGCTCTACGCGAAAGCACTCGCCGTGTTCGGGCGTCTCTACGAGTTGAACGCCCCACGCGAGCGGGCAGCTGAGATTCGATCCAGGATCATCGACAGATCGTTCGACGGTGAGTCCTTCCGCGACAACGCAACGCGCAACCAGGACGGAACGCTTCACGCCACGGGCAACCGCTCGGAGTACTGCCAACATCTTGCGTTTCTTCTTGACACGGTCGACGCCGAAGACGTGCGTTTCTTCGAGCTGGCACGTCGTGTTGTCCACGAAATGGGCCCGATGCACGAACGCGAAATCCCTGAGGTCGCGTCGTACGGGCTACCGGGTGCTGCAAGCGCTCCGGTCTTCGAGGATGTGTCGCCGCACACCACGCGATTGGTTCCCCTTGGTCTCTCTTACGGCTACCTGTCGCGTCTCCGCTTTCTACTCCGCAGGCGCGAGTACCAAGCGGTGCTCGACGAGTGCATCCACGTGTTCCATCCGATGGCGTGCTTCGGAGGAACGCTGTGGGAGCACAAGTCGCTGCTCTGCGAGGTGACCGGCCTCCCCGGACTCGGCGCGTGCGGATGCAACCAGGGGTCCGCGTCCTTCGTCGGCGCGGCGGTGATCCGCGCGGCGGTTGGGCTCCAGCGTGTTGATCTCGCAAAGAGAACCGTGACGCTCGACTTCGCCGACGTCGAAATCCGACACGTGCGCTACCAGCTCGCCACCCCCCACGGCGACATCTTGATAGAGCGCACGAAGGATCCGGACGGGCCTCACTACGTGCGGTATTGCGTTCCCAACGCGTACAAAGTGGAACTCGTGCCGCCATCCGGGCGGTTTCATATCCACGCGTCCTACTGCGAAGACATAGAAGAGGACAGCGAAGGAGGCGCTTCGTGAATCATCGGTCAAGGTCCCCCAACGTCCTGTTCATCGTGACCGATCAACAGCGATTTGACACCATCGGTGCGCTTGGCAACAGCCACATCCACACGCCAAACCTTGACCGACTTGTTGCGCGCGGCGCCGTGTGTGAGCACGCCTACTCGCCGTGCCCCGTTTGCGTCCCGGCTCGCTACGCTATACGGACCGGTCGCGACCCGCTTACAACGGGGTATTTCCAGAATGAACCCCCAATCCTCGCCGAGGGGTATCCCGCGGTGACCGAGGAGCGATGCGGAGAGTTTCTTGCGCGAGCCATGAGACGACGGGGGTACCGCACGTTCGGGATCGGCAAGTTCCACACCATCCCGGTCAAGGAGGATCTGGGCTACGACGTCTACCAACGGTGTGAGGAGATGGACGGCTACCCAGACTCGTATGCACAGTTTATCTGGGCACACCCCGCGTACCGGCATATCGAGCAGCTCCACGGCGAGCGGACCGAGATGTACTACCAACCACAGATGAGCCCGCTGCCGGCAGAGCTCACAGCCGAACGATGGGCAACCGATCGCGCGATAGAGCAGATCACCAAGGTGGACGACCGGCCGTACTTCGGAGTCCTCTCTTTTGTCGGCCCGCACCCCCCGTTCGCCCCACCTGTACCGTTTAACCGCATGTACGATCCTGATCGGATGAGAGATCCGATCGTCGGCCCTGAATCGGTGGACCTGATGGATCCACGCGTCGAGTGGAATCGATACTTCGTTTTCGCCGAGGATTTGAGCAACGCTCACATTCGCACGCTGCGCGCGCGTTACTACGGTGAGATCAGCTACATCGACTCGTGCGTCGGTCGGGTGATAGACACCATCGAACAAAGGTCGGATGCCGACGACACGCTGATCGTGTTCACCTCCGACCACGGTGAGTTTCTTGGCGACCATCGAGCGGTGCAGAAGGAGAACTTCTTCGAAGAGTCCGCACATGTGTCAATGCTGGTGAGCCTACCGACGCGTATCAAGCCGGGGACGCGCATCGCGCAGACGGTGATGCTTACCGACCTCTTCGGCTTGGCCACGTCGGCCGCCTCCAGCCCCGAACTCCGCGACGGGATCGACCTCATGGCACTGCTCGAAGGTCGACCGGCTTCAACCCCACGGACACGCTTCGGCTTCTCGAGCGCTCCGGGATCGCTTCACTTCCGAATGATGGCGCTCACCAACACGTGGAAATACGTGTTCCACGCCAACGGTGGAGGCGAGCTGCTCTTTGACCCCGTCCATGATCCACACGAGCACCGAAACCTCATCGTCGATCGGCCCGACATGGCAAAGGCGGCACGAGCAGCCTGTGTTGACCGCCTCCGCAACGCTGCCGGAGCTGCCGCGCTCGACGGCGAGCGGCTGAGGTGCTTCCCAAAGACGCGTCTTCCGCAAGAGCGCATCTACCAAATGAACGCGTTCCGCGGCGTCGTCGGGTTCCCTGAACACCCAGATGAGGTCGTATTCGCCGACCCAACTGGGTGCGACACTCCACAATAGGAGTCGAAAACGCGATCATCTTGGGTCATTGCGCCCTGCCGGTGGCTGGTCCAAGCTGTCATCACACGGGCACGAGGAAGAGCGGAGGTGATGCGTCGTGAAGAGACCGCGCGATCGGTCCACAAGGGAACCCATTCACCCAGCACGGCGTCGACCACGATTGTTCGCCGCCACGGTGCGCAGACAGTACGATCTCTACCTTCTGGTGTTGCCGGGCATACTCTTTCTCCTGATGTTCAAATACTTCCCTCTGCTGGGAAATGTCATCGCGTTCCAGGATTTCAGGATCAACATTGGGCGGACCCTCGTCGATAGCATCCTGAAGAGCGAGTGGGTAGGATGGCGGCAGTTCGAGCGCATATTCCGGGATCCGAACGCATGGAACGCCGTGCGCAACACGTTCATCATCGCGGGATACAAGATTGTCTTCTTGTTCCCCATCCCAATCGTTCTCGCCATCCTGCTCAACGAAATGCGGCTTTCGTCCGTGCGCCGCGTCGCCCAGACAATCATCTACTTCCCGAACTTCCTGTCGTGGGTTGTTGTGGGAACCATGTTCGCGCAGATGCTCCAGGCGGACGGGCTGATCAACACGCTGCTCGGGATTCCCTTCGACCAGCGCGTCTCGTATCTCATCGACTACCGCTACTTCCGGCCGATCCTGGTGCTCACCGAGGGATGGAAGAGTTCAGGCTTCGCAACGATCATCTACTTGGCAGCGATCTCCGGCATCGATCCCGGACAATTCGAGGCGGCGACGGTTGACGGGTGCAATCGATTCCAGCGAATCCGTCATGTGACGATACCGAACATCGGCGGCACGATAGCGATGGTCTTCGTGATCAGCCTTGGCATACAGGTTGCGTACGGCTCCTTCGAGCAGGTGCTGATTCTCTCTAATCCCGCCGTCTATGAGACCGGCGACATCCTTCAGACCTTCTCGTACCGGAAGGGGCTCGGATCTATGGAGTTCAGCTTCTCCACGGCCGCCGGCATGTTGAACGCTACGGCGGGACTTATTCTGATCTTTTTGAGCAACTACTTCTGTAAGAAGGCGTTCGGCCGCTCTATCTGGTAGGCGAGGATCGTATGCGGAAAAGCAGAAAGACACAGCCATTCGATGTTGTCAACTACGGACTCTTCGCGCTGCTCTGTTCGGTCAGCTTGCTACCGTTCGTGCACCTCCTGGCCAAATCGCTCAGTAGCCGCAACAGCGTCATCCGGGGCGAAGTCGCGCTTCTGCCGATCAACCCTCAACTTGAAGCGTACGCGTACGTGATCGGGAATACGCAGTTCTTGAACTCGCTGCTTGTATCAGTGTTTCTGGCGACCTTCGGGACGTTCATCAGCGTAACGCTGACTGCGATGGTCGCCTACCCACTGTCCAAGAGCGGCTTTCGGGGACGGAAGCTCATACTGTACGCATTCGTCTTTGCCTGGCTGTTCGCACCCTCGATCGTGCCGGTCTTCTTCCTAATGCGCTCGCTGGGACTGTTGAACAATCTACTCTCGCTGATCCTGATTGATGTGATCTGGTGTTTCAACATGCTCATCGTCAAATCCTATTTTGAGGGCATTCCGGACTCTCTGCCCGAGTCGGCACAGATTGAGGGTGCGTCCAATATCCGCATCCTCTTCTCTATCATCATGCCTGTCGCGAAGCCGGTGATCGCGACGATCACCATCTACTCGGCGTTTGGCTACTGGAACATGTACTTCTGGCCCGTGCTGTTCATCTCGCGACCGTCGCTCAAGCCGCTTCAGTTGTACATCTACGAACTGGTCTTTTCGGCGTCGAACAATCTGAGCGGCAACGTGATGGACGACGCCTCTCGGTTCAAGAGCGTTGTTCCGGACATCATCCGTTCGGCGACGGTCTTCGTCTCAATGATCCCCGTCATGGCGGTGTACCCATTCGTCCAGAAGCACTTCGTCAAGGGGATCATGCTCGGGTCGGTGAAAGGATAGCGATCTCGGTTTCGCCGCTCCAGCGGTTCGACCGCGGAGGGCAAGACCAGGACGATACGGCAGACGAAACGGACCGGGCGGTTCGGATCGCGCGCCAAAACCACAGGAGGCAAAGAGTATGGCAAGAGCAAAGACGATCGCGGTTATCATTGTCGCGCTCGCGGTGGCCGGCACGGTGTTCGCAACCGGTCAGTCGGAGGGACAACAGGTCAGCCTGCGCATTCTCACGGACATGAACCCAGGTGACGACATGAACACGGACCCCGTGACGCAGCTCACCGAGGAAATCACGGGTTACAACCTCGAGTTCGAGAAGCTTCCCGACGACCCGGGCCAGAGAGCGCAGAGGCTTAACCTGGTTCTCGCCGCGGGCGAAGAAGTCGATCTCATTCGGCTCTCAAGCATCGGAGTCGCACAGGAGCTGATTCCGCAGGGGTACTTCACGCCGCTGGACGACCTGCTTGAGGAGTACGGACCAAACATCCTCGAGAACACGAGCGACGAGTGGTTCGAGCCGGTCACGTGGGACGGGAGCATTCACGCGGTTCCTATCAAGCGAACGTCGGCGGCGAGCATCGTTGGGTCGATCTACCGTAAGGACGTCTTTGAGTCCCTGGGGATTGCGGTTCCAACCACTCCGGCGGAGTTCCGATCGGCACTTACCGCGGTGCGAGAGGCGACCGACACGGTTCCCTATACGGCGACGGCATCGTTTCCCATGATTGACACCATCGCGAGCGCGTTCGGGATCTGCCTGAACGGGTGGTACGAGGTCGACGGGGAGCTCGTTCCCCGTGTCAAGATGGACGGATTCGTCCCCTACCTATCTTACGTCCGCGGACTCATCGAAGACGGGCTGATGGATCGCGAGATTGCGGCGAACACGGATCAGATCACGCAGGCGAAGATGGCATCCGAACGCGCCATGGCGTCATTCTGGGCCTGGTGGTGGTGGCCTGCAAACGACGCGATCCGTGACAACGAGGGAGCGGAGCTCGGGTACCTACCTCCGCTTCGGTCCGAGCAGGGCGAGGGCATGGCCTGGCTGTGGGGAACAACACCCGAGTGGGCAACCGTCGTTCCCAAGGCAACGACGAAGGCAACACACGCCGTCTCCTTCCTGGACGCGCTCGCTGAAGACGGGAACTTCCAGGATATCTTTCTTGGCGAGCAGGGGGTTCATTACCGGCGCGAAGGAGACACGTACGTCAGCCTTCCCGCGTTCACTGAAGAGAAGGCCAATTCCTGGGTCATGCTCATGGTGACCAACGACGACTATCGCGCAACGTACCAGGCGATCTCCCAATCGGGAGAGGACCCGAACCGCGACGTACAGATGACGTACGAAGGGATGAAGAACGCCGCCGACCCCGTTGCGGTCGCCGACCCGACGGTCGATCTCTCTCCGCCGGAGGAGAACGGGCGATACGCGAACAACCTCGCGGCGATCGAGAACGAGTTCATCCTGGCGGTGCTCTCAGGAGTGCGCTCCGTGGATGAATACGAGCAGTTCATTGCTCGGTGGGATGCCGAGGGAGGCGCGGAACTGACCGAGGCGTGGAATCGGGTGTACGCTGTGTCGCAGCGGTAAGATGCGAGAGCCTGCGCGTGGCGTGGACCGCCACGCGCGCCACGCGCGGAGTACCGCGCGTGGCATCATTCATCATTCGTCGGACGCTCGGGCGGGCACTATCTCTATGAGATGAACCGCGAAGCACCTAATTGCGACGTCAAGCGTCAAGCAACCGGATATGACGCGATCAAAGGTTTCGGATGGTGCGGGAAACTCGGCGAGCGTCCGGTACCGTTGCTCCATCGCTTCCCAGTATGCCACGTGCGTCGGGTCAATCAACGCATGCCGAACATCCAGTTGGTCTCGAGAACGGAAGTAGTGGGCATCGCAGAGTCCGGCCGCCAGACGGTCGGTCTCCCACTGGTGCCAGAAGTCACCGTGCTGCTCGTCGACGACCCACGTCCGAACGCGTACAGGACCGGACAAGGGAAGACCTTCGATCTGTATGCGAGCCTCAGCCGGGGGCAGGGGCGTTCGTACGTCCGGCGCGTGTCGAAACAGCAGGAGATCGCATCGCTCGCCGTGCGCGTCGATCCCGGCAATCACTCGCGTCATCTCTTCGGCGTCCTCGGATCGGACCGCGACCCGAACGTCATCGGCGAGATGCGAGACGAGGCGAAGTGCGTGCGTAGCCGAGGACTCGATCCCGTGGAGAAGACCGCCGGTTCGCAGGACAGACCAGCGCGACCACGTCACAATGCCGTGTTCGAGCATGAGGTAGAGGGCCCACGCGGTCCAACTCGCATCGTACACCGACCCGGGGCTCAGCCCGTGCCAGAGCCACTTCCCGTCGGTACCGAAGAGCATTGCGCCTTCGCTGACCTCAATGGGAACTGAGGAAAAGCCGTTCGTGTCCAGCGCGGCGCGTGTCCGCGCAACTTTGTCTGGGAGCCTGCTCAACGTCCCGGGTTGACCCGCGAGCGGTGTGTTCCATTCGTCCGACTCCAGCACCGCCGGCGCGTGATCGTAGTATGACACCGCGAAGAAGTCCAGGCGCGCGCCGATGCCGCCGGTTGCGTCGTTGCGTCCCGACGCACAATGCTCAATGAAGCGCCGGGCGTCCCAGAACCCGTCGTCCATCATCGCATGCGCGCCAATACGGGTCCGCGCCGCCGGGAGAACGCGGTCGATCGCAGCAACGCTCCAATCATAGAGCCTGAAGAACTCGTTCATCGACTCTCCGGGAGTCCCGTCGTCAGCCTCCCACCATGCTCGGTTCTCCATCTCTGTTCCGACGAACCACCGCCACTCGGAAACCTCGAGATCCCCGAAGCGCGTGACAAGCGCCCGAACGAGCGCCTCCAGGTAGTTCGCGTAGACCGCGTAGTCGCGGGGGGGGCGGGAATTCACCCTGAACCAATCAATCTTGGGATTGCCGGACAGCTTGACGGGCACCGCATGCAGCTTGAGACACGGTTTGACCCCTTGGCGCAGCATGTTCGCGCACGCTCGTGTGAGGGGCGCGAAGTCGTAGTCGTCGAGGATCGCCGAATTCGACGGATCTTGGAAGAGGTCGCGGTCGAACTCGCACAGGCTAACGTCATCGCTTCCGCGGGGGTACCCGCGGTATCCACCACCGGATGCGATGAACACTTGCATCTCGGCGAGCCATGGGTAACGACCCTTGAGGTCACCGGCAGGGATCGACTCTGCCCACTCGTGCCAGACACGCTCGTCCGGAGTCGTACCCAGATAGTGCCAGAAACTGAGACTGCTGAACCGATTACCGATCGGCCCGTGGTCTCGCGATGCGAAGTCACAGACGAACCTCATGTCGGTAGTACCCCCA
Organism: uncultured Spirochaetaceae bacterium; assembly: GCA_964437265.1. Lineage (GTDB taxonomy): Bacteria > Spirochaetota > Spirochaetia > DSM-27196 > SLST01 > CAYTGY01. The sequence goes on from CAYTGY010000003.1 coordinate 13,750, forward strand.
TTTCACGGAAGAAACGCTCCGACTCACTTAGGTAGGAGCGATAGCTCGCAAGCGACACCTCAGGAGGTGTCTGGTGATCCACTGCGGGCAAGAACCTGCCGCGCCGGAACAGTGACGCAAGTGAAGCAAATTCGTCGGCGATCGCTTGGTGACCGCACGCGATCACGCGTTTGTCGAACCCGCCCATGAACGCGGTCTGCGGATGCTCACTGCGCAGACAATGTAGATCCATTCCGGTTTGCCGCTCCATCGGATTGATACAGTGATAGCCAACACCGGAAAACCGACCGACAAGATCGGTGACGTTGCCGTCGCTGTCGAGCGCGATGACGCACCGTGCCTGCGACAGCTCCGGCACCAATAGACGGTGATAGGGCGCGACAAACTCGTCAAACATCTCCGGAGAGATCATCGGACCGTTCTTGTAGGCGAGGTCCTCGGAGACGCACACCACCGCCGGCACACCCATGCCGTAGAGTGTTCTGACCGCGCGTATGTTGAACTCAAGCAGACGTCGATTGATCTCATGCATCAGCGCCGGACGGTCGTAGAAGGAGACCAGGTGTTCGGTGATTCCGAGCAACTCGCGAGGGTGCCAGAAGAACCCGTGAATCGGCACCCAGAGAATTCCGTCCAGGGATGCTGATCGTTCAAGCGCGCGTCGGTACTCATCGAGTCGCCGGTCAAGTTTCTCGGGTGCGTAGAGATCAGAGCACGTGCGGTTGAGGTCCGCCGCCGTCCTGACCCGTTCTCGCGCCCCAGCGCGATCGACGTCGGGAGCGACTTCGAAGAAGGTCAGCGGGGTCAGCCCGAACAGCGTGTGAAGCTCCTCCTGCGTCTCCAGTCCAGCCGGCAGGCCTTCACTTCGCCACCGGCGCAACGTGTCCGGGTGGTAGGGCATGATCTCAAGGCGTGGGAGGCGCTCGACCGGTGCACCGCGGACAAGGTGGTTGTAGAGACTCTCGGCTAGTGAAGAAGCACCGGGTGCTACGCCTGCCCGCAGTTCAGGTCGGTCGGCTGGTGAGGGCTCGCGACTATTCGTCTCTGAGGCACGCATCAACGAGACCTTTCAAGGGGGCGGTCGCAAGTCCGACGTTGGTGTCCGCAGCACCGTAGTAGACGCGCACCGTTCCGTCGTCATCAAGAAGCGCGTTGCACGTGAACACGACGTTTGCGACGCGGCCCCGCATCTCGTAGTCGTGTTCCGGCCAAAGGACAAAGTCGCGTGTGTAGCCGATGACTCGTGCCGGGTCTTCGAGATCGAGAAGCATCGCCTTCAGCCGGTAGACGAACCCGTTACACGTCGTGGAGACGGTGTGGTATATCTCGAGCCATCCCTTGTCGGTACGAATTGGAACCGCGCCGGCACCCATCTTGTGACCATCGAAGAACGGCCGGCCTCGGTAGGTGAGCGGTTCTGATCTGCCCCAGAAAACGAGGTCCGGTGACCGGCTCACCCACATCGACGATGGATCGAGTTCGTTTCCGAACGGCCGATCGAACCGCGTGTACAGATCCTCGAACTTCTCCGGAAAGAGACACCCGTTTCGGTTGCCGAGCTCGCTTGCGGTGCACACGCGCTCAAATGACGCGAAGTCTGTTGTGCGCAGGATTCCAATGCGCACGTTGTTCTGCGAGAGATCACTCGCATAGAGAATGACGAATTCGTTGTCGATGCGCGTAATGCGGGGATCGTACGTGTTCGTCTCAGGATGCGACGGGTCTACCTGCGGCATATGGACCGGTGCGGGATCCGGAGTGAAATGCACCCCGTCATCGCTGCGCGCGATCCACAGCCGATGCACGTCGTCGAGCGTGGTGACGTCCATCATCATAAGGTACGTACCGTTCCACCGGATCGCGCCTGGGTTGAACGTGTAGAGCACCTGTTTGGGCATCATGGCGGGCGTCATGATCGGATTGCCCGCGTATTTGGTGAAGAGCCGATTTTCGGTCATCGCTACGCCTCCATGGCCGTGCGCCGGAGAATATCCGACTGACTCGCTTCGTCAAGATTTGTGAAGTAGTCAACGTATCCACCGACGCGAACCATCAAATCCCGGTAATTCTCAGGGTGAGCAACCGCGTCCTCCAGCGTCGCTCGGCTGACACAGTTCATCTGCAAGTGCGAGCCTCCACGACGGAAGAACGTGTTCACGAGCGCCTGAGTCTTCTGCCGCGCATCCTCAGTATTCAAGAACGATTCATGGAACCGGATCTGGCCGATTGTCCCTCCCGCCCAGTGCTTCCCATCGAGTTTCGCCATCGAGTTGAGAACCGCCGTCGGACCGTTTCGCTCCGTTCCGGGGTACGCAGCATTCCCCGCGGCGAGCGCATGCTTCGCGAAGCGACCGTCCGGCGTTGCCGGCGTGAGTAGCCCCTCGTACACGTGCGAGATTCGTGGTATCAGCTCAAAAACCCACTTGCCGTCGGTGTAGACACTCCTGCGACTCGGTGGGTAGGGTTCCATCGCCTCGCGGCTCACCTCCTCAATGAGAGGAATCATCGCGTCTACGTAATCGTCGTCATTTCCGAACTTGGGCGCGTTCCAGAGTTTCTGCCGGATCTCCGGGTGTTCGGCAAAATCCGCCGCAAGCGCACGACCGAGTTCTTCCTGGGACACTGATTGGTCGTCAAAGACGCATTTCTTGATGGCGGCGAGCGAGTTTACGACGGGAATGAAGTCGCTATGGCCCAAAGCCGGCTGGAAAAAATCGACGGCCTCCATGAGGCTTCCGCCACGCTCGATGCACCCGCTCATCAGCGCCGATGCAAACGGCAGCGGGCGCAGGTCGACGTGCAGTCGATCCATAATCCCTATCCCGGCAGCGACGTACGGCGCGAAGTGCCGCACGGTTTCTCTGTACGCCGCAAAGAATTGCTCCCATGACTCGTACTCGCCCAGACGCGGCACAGCGGGCCCCATCTGCTTCCCGTTGTCCGGCATCACGCCGCCGTTTAGCACCAGTTCCAGCACGCGAACGAGGAAGATCGGTCGCGCGATCCCACCTCCGAGCAGGCGGCCTCCGATGACCGTCTCGTTGCAGCCGGCCTGACAATAGTCGACGGCAGCGGATCGTGGAATGCCGACACGGACGAGCCCACCAACGTAGTCCTCGTCGTTGATAATCGCGATCGATGCATCCCCCGCATACGTGCTGTCCAGGATAGTTCGGATCATCCGCTGATCAATGGCAGGGTGCCACCGGACCAGAAGCGAAGGCTGCACCATCTGGGTGGCGCGATCGGCTGCGACACACAGGTACGAGACCTCGTTCGTCATGTCGTTACCGTCTATGTCCGCACCGCAAATCGTGATCGTCTGCGTCAGCGATATCCTCGTTCCGCCAAGCGTTATCTCCATGCACTTCATGTAGAGCGACTCCACAAGTTCCTGAGCAAACCCTTCGTGCAGAACGCCCGCGTCTCGATCTGCGCGGTAGCAGCCAACCGTGTACTGGTCGAACCTGCCGAGCGAGATTGCAAACCCATTCTGTTCTAGGTGCATCACAAGGTGCATGAACCACGTCGCCTGGCACGCTTGCCAGAAGGTGCCGGCCGGATGAGCGGGAACGGTGCGGCAGTTCTCCGCTATGGCGTGAAGCTCCGCGCGTCGTCGCGGATCCTTCTCCGCCGCTGCAAGCTGGTCCGCGAGCTCCGCGTATCTGTGTGCGAAGCGGATAACCGCCTGCAACACAATGACTACCGCGCGGTTGAAATGATAGCCCCTCGCGTCACGCGCGTAGCACCACTGCATCCGCTCGCGCGCTCGCTCAATGTAGGAGAGAAGCCCATGATTCACAACTTTGTCATACTCGACGACAATATGGCCTTGTCCCTCGTCGCGGCCGTAGGGGTTTCCGCATATCTCACGCGTGTCGCGCATCTCCTGGATCTCGGCAGGCATCACGGTATCAGCGATCTCGTGCATGCAACGGCCTCGCCAGAACTCGCGGATCCGCCTGAACTCACGCCGCTCCTCATCCGTCGCGAAGTCCGTCTCGTCGAGCTCGCGATCGAAGTCGAAGTGGACGTACCGGATCACGACGTCCTGAAACGTGTACTCCGGGTACATCTCGTAGTCGCCGAGCCGGGCAGCGTAGTTTCCTACGATCAACTCGCCCTCACGGATGAACACCGTCTTCTCGTCGAGCACTCGCGCTGCCGCACGGGCCTGCTGTACGACCGGAACCTCTGCAGCGTTGTCTGCGTACGCGTTGGTGACCAGTCGTGCTCGCTCCAAGTTCCATGCACTCGGGGCGGCGAAGAACTCATCCTTCAATCGTCGAACACGTTCGCTCATGCTCTGCTCCTTCCTACCTGTGTGCGAGGCGATCACATGACCGTCGTCGTCAAACTGCTCGATTCGAGGCGAAGGACAAGGCGTTGTATCTCTTCCGCCGTGGGGGGCTCGACGTCTTCCATCGCGTACTCCAACCCAAGTCCCTCGTACTTCGACGCGCCCATCCGGTGGTAGGGCATGATGTCCACCGGGCCGGTGAAATCGGCGTCCTTCGCAAACGTGATGAGCGCGTCGATGTTCTCCCTTGTATCCGTGAGTCCCGGAATGAGGACAAGGCGCGCCCGAACATCCGGCACGAGGCGCAGTGCCGAACGGAAGCTCGCAAGGATGCCCTCATTCCTAACACCCGTGTAGCGCTCGTGCAGCGTCGGATCCATGAGCTTGAGGTCAAAAAGAATCCCGTCGAATCGGCGTACAACCGCGTCGAAGACGGGCGCCTCAGCGAATCCCGATGTGTCTAGGTACACGGTGACGCCTTCGTTGTGGCATGCATCCGCGATGGCAATAGCCGCTTCCGGCTGCCGCAGCGGCTCTCCGCCGGAGACCGTGACGCCTCCAAGCGAGGCCTCGTAGTAGTCGCGGTCACGCACCACCTGACGCATGATCTCCGACACCGAAACCACGCCGCCGTGAATTGCCAGAGCCTCCGCCATGCACACGCCGACGCACGCGCCACACGCGGTACACTTTGCATGGTCAACCGAGTGTACCCCGTGGACAATTTGCTGTGCCCCGTGCGGGCAGCGGTCGACGCATGCCCCACACGAGGTACACAAGCGCCGGCTGAAAAGCAGGACCGGCCCAGATTCGTGCGACTCGGGGTTATGACACCAGCGGCACCGCAACGGGCACCCCTTGAGGAACACTGTGGTACGAATCCCGGGTCCGTCGTGCAGACAGAAACGCTGGATGCGGAGGAGGTGTACTGACGTTGAGTCCTGGTCAACACGCGTATCGTTCATCTTGCCGGTCCGCAGTGTCATACGAAGGAGATGAACGGACAATGTCTTCGGGCGTTGGCGTTTCCGACCCCAATCGTGGGCGAGGAATCCAACGACCCAAACTGCCGTGGATGACTGGACGCAGCAAGTATGGTAGCATCAAAGCTATATGGCCGGAAGCCGAAGACCGACGCCGACGTGCGCGCGGACGGTCGCCCTGGATGAACTGGTAGACGTGCTTGAGCTACCGACCACAAGGATCAAGGTGTCCGGCGACGTGGAGCCGTACTGGAAACGGTGGTTCGAGTACTCATGCACAAATCGGTTGATCGCGTACCACGAGATCAGTTACGTCCTCAAGGGAAGAATCCACGGAGAGATCGAAGGCGATCACCTTGACCTCGCAGCCGGTGATATGTTCTGGATGGCCCCCCGTGCGCGCCACTCGATGACGTGGTGCGAGCAGCTCATCTACTACACCTTTCGGTTCTCCGTCCACGACCGATGCGAGGAGGTTTCCCTGAACCGGCCCTTCGTGCACTCCTCGTCGGCGGGAAGTCTCGAACCGCTCTTCAGCAACCTCGCGTCGCTTCTGAAGAACGATCCAGCAAATCCCTACCATGAGAAGAGAATCAAGGCCTACCTGCTCCTGATTGCAGCGCATATCGCTATGCCGGCTGGTTCGCCCCCGGCTGACACGGGAAACCGCGAGCTGACCGATGCCGAACGAAGCGCACTCTTCGAGTACTGCTCGCGATCCGGTTTCGCCGAAGTGGACTCATCGGTGCTCGCCGACTACCTTGGTCTCTCGCGCGACTACTTCTCTCGAGTGTTCAAACAGACGTTCGGGAAGAGCACGCGGAGTTGGCTTTTCGAACAGAAGATGCATTTCGCCGCGCGTCAACTGGTGGACACGGACCTACCGATTGAGGAGATCGCCGGCCACGCCGGGTATCTGGACGTCTATCTGTTTGCCAGGCAGTTTAAGCGTGTGCTTGGACTCACGCCCAAGCGGTACCGCCAACGGAACCGTTGGGGAATCCACGACGATACGTGAAGGGCATCCTGAGGACGCTCCTCAGTAACGAATCGGGAGCCGCTTTGTGCTATAATCACCAGCGAGATGCCCACACGCGTTTCCGTGGCCAAAGACACCGACTACGAGCTGCTCACCGCCGACGACTTTCTGGCATGGCTGGAGCCGGGAAAACACGCGGACCTGATCGATGGGGAGGTGGAGATGCACTCGCCGGTCTCACTCAAACATGCCGAGCTGCTCAACTTCGTCGATGCTATCTTGAGGCAGTACATTGACCGACACGATCTGGGCACGCTCTTCCGCGAGGTGGTGGCGGTTCGTCTGAGCTCGCGAAACGTGTTCATGCCGGACCTTGCCTTCTACCGCGCCGGCAGAGAGGCTGACCTCCGTGATACCTATGCGGCCGGCGCTCCGGATTTGGTGGTTGAGGTGTTGAGCCCGCGCACGGCGGAGCGCGACGTGGGACCCAAGTTCGCTGAGTACGAACAGCACGGCGTCATTGAGTACTGGGTGCTTGATCCGGAGACGCTCGCGCACCGGTTCTACCGGCGACAGGGGGAGATCCTTACCGAGTACGCGGATGAAACCGAGAATACGGCTGGAACCGGCGGCGCGGCGGCGACCATTCATTCAGAGACGGTGCCCGGATTCTTTGTCCGCAGGGAGTGGCTCACACCGGCCGCCGTGCCAAAGATTGACGCAGCGCTGACGGAGATCGAAGCCGCCCGGTGACCCGCACTATGAGAACCATCACGATTCCTGGTACCGACCTCTCGGTCTCTACGATTTGCTATGGGACGGCCACGTTGGGCGTTACGATGAGCGACGCTGAGGTTGCCCGGCTCCTCACCACCTACCGTGACCACGGTGCACATTCCTTGATACCGCTCACGTCTACGCGTGCTGGACCAACGCCGGCGCGGGATCGAGCGAACAGACGATTGCCCGGTACCTAACGGCGAACCCGGCTCCGGAGATAGTAGTTGCAACCAAGGGCGGACACCCGGGAATGGCAGGATACCGCAGCGTGGAGCGTTGGCTGGACCCGTGCCGGGTGCGCGCTTACATCCAGGACAGCTTGGGCCGGCTCGAGCGGGATACCATCGATCTCTACTACCTGCACCACGACGACACGCGTTTCACGGTGGCGGAGATAATCGACATGATGAACCGATTTGTCACCGACGGATTGATCCGCTTCTTTGCCGCAAGCAACTGGACCGCATCGCGATTGGCCGCGGCAAACGCGTACGCGCGGCACCAAGGTGTACAGGGGTTCGTGGCTTCGCAGGTGGAGTGGAGCCTTGCGGAACGGGAGCCGCCTCCCCCGCTACCGTACGGAGCGCAGACGGTTTTCGCACAGCCTGAAGATCAGTCCTTTCACGAGAGAACGGGACTGCCGCTGTGCGCGTACTCTGCAACTGCCGGAGGGTTCTTCAGCCGGGTGCCGACGGCACAGGTCCCAGGGAACGACCGTGATACCCCGGCCAGCCGAAAGCGACTCCTACGCACGCGAGAGCTTGCCTCCGAGTACGGAAAGACGCCGACGCAGATAGCACTGGCGTGGCTCATGCACCAGCGGTTTCGCTGTATCCCCATCACCGGAACCACCTCAGTCGATCATCTGCGAGAGAACCTCGGTGCGGCTGCGGTGCTGCTCACGGCAGACCAGGTACGCCGGCTGCGGGATGGGCAGTAACGTAGCGGACCGAAGGACGCGCCACCGTCATCTGTCCGCGCCACCGTGCGTGTCGGTTAACAGCGACCACAACGGCGGGAAGGGACGGCCCATGTTGTCACGGCCGGTTGCCGGATGCGGGGAGAGATACGCCTTAAGCGCACGCAGGATCGGCGCATCAAAGCCTACCCGGTCCGCCTCATCAAGAAAGTAGTCGAACTCGGCGTACTTGTGGTTCATCGCATCCCCGGCGCCGGCGAGTACGTTGACGGCGATCTCATGGAACTGCGCGCGGAACCCTGTGTCTCCGCCGACCGCGCGCATCAGCGTCCCTTCGTCCACGCCGGCGGTTACCCCGTAGGCGATCGCCTCCGAGTACGCCGCGGTGAGAAAGCCCATGGCGAGCTGGTTGACGCCTTTGGTGATCTGTCCGCATCCCGACGGCCCGCAGTAGGTCAACCGCTCAGACGCCAGCGTCTTCAGGATCAGCCAGACCCGCTCGGCAGGCTCGCGATCGCCGCCCACAAAACAGTAGAGGCTCCCCATTGCACAGCCAATTGCCCCGCCTGAGACCGGCGCATCCAGCAGATGCGCGCCGCGTTGGGCAAACAGCCCGTGGAGCCGCCGCGTCTGCGAGGCGACCGTGGTGCCCATATCTATGACGATCATTCCCTCACGGACCGAGGGGAGGATCTGCTCCTCCAAGACACGCACGGTGACCTCTGAGCTCGGAAGGCTCAAGAGGATCACCGAACACCCCTTGGCCACCTGCTCCGCGCTCTCCGCCGCCGCCGCGCCGATCGCGGTTACCGTCGCGGTCCGCTCGGGGTCCAGATCGAACACCAGCAGATCGTAGAAGCTGCGCACCAGGGTGGTGGCCATGCGGCCGCCCATCGCCCCAAGCCCAATAAAGCCGATCTTCTTTCGCTGCATCTTTACGCCTCCGCTCATGTTCAGCTGTACTCCGGAATGTCCACGCGCTCGCCATCGCGAAGTGCCGACTGGTGAGCGCAGATACCTACCGACGTCCAGTTCGCCGCCTGCTCGGCATTCGGAAACGGCTGCCGACCATCGACCAGTGCGGAAACCATCTCATGAACCAGATGCGGGTGAGAACCGCCGTGACCTCCGCCCTGGATGAAGGAAAGGTGCTCCTCATCAGCGATGCTCTGCGTGAACTTCCTGATGGGCTCAGGCAGCCGATGTGCGAAGTCGGGGACCGTTACGCGCTCGGGGATCTCCGGTTCAGGCCTCTTTGCGGTGTGGAGGACCGGACTCTCGCCTTCGATCAACGGCCACTCGAACGACTTCTTTGATCCATACACATCGATGCTCTCTCGGTACTGCCGCGCAGTGTCCCAGAGAAAGCGCCAGATGTGCGCGGCCACATCCGAGTCCTTGATCTTGATGTGACACGACTCAACGGCAAACCGGTTGCCCGACCGCTCTGCTACCTCGGCATGGACACGTCCCGAACCAACGCAGCTCACGTACTCGGCGAGCCCCCCGACCATCGCCAGGACCGGACTGACCACGTGGGTGGCGTAGTGCATGGGGATCATATCCTTCCAGTAGTCGGGCCACCCCTCCATATCCTGCGGATGCGACGCCTGCAGGTACTGGATCTCACCAAGCTCGCCCTTCTCCGCGAGATCCTTCACATACAGGTACTCACGGCTGTAGACCACGGTCTCCGCCATCATATAGGTGAGCCCGGTCTGCTTGACCAGATCAACTATTTGGCGACACTCCTCCAGCGTTGTCGCCATGGGAACGGTACACATCACGTGCTTGCCGGCCGTAAGCGCGGCGATCGACATGGGGGCGTGATCCGGAATGGGGCTGTTGATGTGGACATAATCCACATCGGGGTCGCGGAGTACGTCGCTGTAGTCGGTGTACCGGGTGGTCACGCCAAAACGGTCGCCCACCTCGTTGAGCTTTGACTCGTCGCGACGGCAGATCGCGGCGATCTCCGCCTGCGGGTGCGCCTGATAGATGGGAATGAACTCCGCACCAAAACCGAGACCAATCAGACCTACTCGTACCTTCTCCATACTCCCTCCGTTGGTCGCAGCACCGTAGCGTCACTGCGCCGCGACCGGCGTGACTTCTCCACTGCGGCTGGACTCGAGGATTGCGTGAGACACCTCGAGCGCGCGCAGACCATCGTGCCCGGTGACATCCGGGGTCCTGCCGTCCCGGATGCAGCCGATGAAGTGTTCGTTCTCCGCGACAAAACCGGAGAGATCATTGCGGTCATTGATCACATCAATGCGCTCGTGCGAAAGCGACTCGATACTCATACCGCACAGCAGGGCGGGATCGGTGCGCCAGTTGTACTCAGGCGAAGAGCCGGCTCCGCGGGCGATCCGTTGACACCAGATTGAGGTGAGATCGCCAATGCTGCCTGAGTCGACCATCTCCTTGAGACGGATGAACCCGTGGTGAAAACGGAACTTGAATGCCGTGGCCAGCGTCACCCCGGCCTCTTTGGCTGCGGCGACTATCCGGGCGCCGTCCTCCACGGAGATCGCCAACGGCTTCTCGCACACGATGTGCCGGCCGGCGGCGGCGGCAGCGCAGGCTATCTGCGCGTGAGTGGACGGCGGGGTGAGGATGTAGACGGTGTCTACCAGATCGAAGAGCTCTTCGAGCGACTCACACGCGTGGGCGCCGCACGAACGCGCCACCTCGCGCGCCCGCGCTGCGTCGGTGTCAGCCACCGCGGCCACCTGCGCGTCGGCAATCTGTTCAAGCGAGTCGATGTGCCGGCCGGCGATTCCGCCGGCACCGACGATCCCTACTCGTACCATGATGCTCTCCTCAAGTGGTGCCGGCGGCTATCCTTTGATGCCGCCCTGCGTAATGCCGCGGACGATGTGCCGCTGCATCACGAAGAAAAAGATGAGAATCGGCGTGATGGCAATCAGGATTGCCGCGAATATCGCCGGCCAATCGGCAGTCCACTCGCCCCAGAGACTGTACATTGCGACCGGAATAGTCATCACATTGCCACGTCTGAGCATCAGCATCGGCAACAGGAAATCGTTCCAGAACCACATCCCCTGCAAAACCGCGATGGTCGCAAGAATCGGCCGGAGCAGCGGAAAGACAATCTGGAAGAACATCCGGAACGGCCCGCAACCGTCCACCGTCGCGGCATCCTCGAACCCGCGAGGAACGCTCTTCACAAACCCGTGGATGATGAAGATCGCAAACGTCGCGTCCATGCCCCAGTAGGTGAGAATGACGGAGAATCGGTTGTTGATGAGGCCCAGCGTTCCGTGAACCCTGGCAAGCGGAATCATCACGGTGTGAAACGGGACAATCATTGAGAAGGTGATGATGTAAAAAAGCGCCTGGCTGTACCAGGTCTTGGTTCTGGCCAACTTGTACGCGGCCATGCTCGCCATGGTCTGGATCCCTGCAACCCCCATCACGGTGATGAAGAGCGAGTTGAAGAGCGTTCGAGAGACCTGCAGCGCCTCCCAGGCGCGGGCGAAACTGCTCAACTGGACCGACTCAGGCAACGAGATGAATGAGAGCATCACCTCCGGATAGGTCTTCAGCGAGTTGAGCACCAGGTAGACGAGTGGGACTATTGTCAGAACCAAGATAACTGCGGCGATGATCTGAAACAGAATGCGGCTACTCAGACGTGTTTGAAGCATTAGAGTTCCACCTCCCGCCGCTTGGTGTAGCGGACCTGAATGAAGGTGATCAGCATCACGCATAAGAAGAGGAAGAGCGCTTTCGCGGAGGCGTATCCAAAGTTGGACGCCTGGAACGCCTCATAGTAGACATCAACCGCCATGGTCTCAGTGGAACCTCCAGGGCCCCCGCCGGTCATTGCAAACACAATTGAGAACACCTTGAACGCGGTGGCGGTTGACAAGAAGAGCGTTACCGTGAACGTGGGCATCATCAGCGGGATGGTTATGCTGCGAAGCTTGCGTAACGGCCCCGCTCCATCCATGTCGGCGTTCTCGTAGAACTCGGCGCTGATCATCTGCAGGCCCGCGTAGTAGATGGTCATGTAGTAGCCAACCGTCTGCCACACAAAGCTGATGATGATAGTGGCCAGCGCCGGAGCCTGGTCGCGATACCAGCTGATATTGAGCGCCTCGAGCCCGATCGCCTCTGCGGCCTGCGGAATGATCTTGGTGAACATCACCTTCCAGATGAAGGCGACGATCACCAGGCTTATCGCGTTGGGCATGAACACCAGCGCTCGCTGCAGTTTGGCGCCGCGCAGTTTCCGGGAGTCAAAGAGCAACGCGTAGGCGAACGCCATGAAGTTCACCGTGAACACATAGATCAGCGCGAAGACTACCGTGACGGTGAGCGTCTGCAGAAAGCCCGTGTCTGAAATGAGTCGGACGTAGTTGTCGAACCCCAGAAACGTCTTCTCATTGGAGATGCCGTTCCAGCGGTGAAACGAATAGACCACGCTGTTTCCCAGCGGATAGAGGAAGAATGTGATGTGGAAAATCTCCACGGGAAGCACAAAGGCAAGAAACAGGAGCAGGTTCCGGCCTCGCTTGCCGACGGTTGTTTGCATCAAGGTGCTCCGGTCAAAAGGATGCCCCCGACCACACGTCCGCTGCGGTCGGGGGAGCATTGAACTACGGCATCAACTCAGGTTACTCGTCCGGATACTGAGAGTCGATAGTCTCAAAGAACGCGTCGCGGTCACCGTCGCGGAGATAGCTCTGCATGGCGGGAGCGACCACCTGCATGTCGAAGCCGGTGGCCCACTTGTTGAACCCCCAGCGGTGCGTTTCCCCTGAGCTCAGGTACTCTTGCAGCGCCGCGTTGATATTGACTGTCTCGCCTCTCGCCTGAAATCCGTTGAAGGCCATCAACGAGCCGGCCTCCTCGCCCAAGATCTGCATCTGCTCCGGCGCCATGAGCCAGTTCAGAAAGTCTTTGGTCTCCTGGATCTGATCGCCGCCTGCGTAGACCGACCATACCGCACTGACGTCCACCGAGAGCGTCGCATCCTCAGGATTCTCCGAGACCGGAACGGCGAAGAGACCCGCGTTGAAATCGGGATCGATGCTGGTGATATTACCGACCGCCCAGATGCCCTGAATGATCATGGCCGCCTGCCCCTGCGCCAACAGCGCGCAAGCGTCGTCAAAACCGGCGTCAAAGGGACGATCCTGAACATTGGCGTTCATGAGATCCACAACATCCATCGCTCGGTCTATGCCTTCAACCCGAAACGTATCTCGCTCGCCGCTCTCCATTTCCTCGGAGAACTGGACGGGGTCACCCACCACCGGTGTGTGGATCAGTGAGAACAGGTGCCGGAGCGTCCAGACGTCGTTGTAGTAGCCGGCAAACGGGAGGTATCCCGCATCCTTCACTTGCTCCACAACCTGCTCAAGCTCACTCACGGTACGCGGAACGCTCATGCCTAGTTCTTCGGCGATGTCCATATTGTAGACCACGCCCATGGCGTTGGTTGCCGGCGGCATCCCCCAAAGCCGGCCCTCATGCCGACCGGTGTCCAAGATGCTATCGGGATACTGCTCAAGGACCGGCAGGTCACCGATCGGCTCAAGATGACCGGCCTCAGCGAAATCGATCAGCATGGCTCCGGCCTGAATAGCGAACAGATCATGGACATCGCCGCTTGCCAAGACGGTGCGGAGCGCGGCCCAGTAGTCGTCCCCGCCCAGCCGTACGACCTCCACCGTCACATTCGGGTTGGCTTCCTCATACGCAGGAACGATCTCCTTGAGCACACGAAGATAGTCCTGTCCATGCTGGTTGAACCTGATGGTAATAGGTTCATTGCCCTGCTCCTCGGTTCCAGTGGCGAACCCGGCCACGCCGACGACCACCATTAGCATCAGTACGAAAACACGTTTCATTGTATCCTCCTTGTTGAAGAGCATTGCGCTCCTCAGTGAGTCATCTACAATTGGATACATCCAATTGGTTCGTCTTGAACAGGAAGCAGTATAACCGCCCTTCTCGTCGTCTGTCAAATGGAAAGTTTCCTCGCTTCAAAGACGCGTATTCTCCACCTGAGAACGGCGGAAGGGAAGATCGAGGTTGACATTGGCCTCTGCTTGCCCAATAATTGGATATGCCCAATATCCGTGTTAGCCGAGAGTTCTGTGTTCGGTGAATTGATGGGGAGATGACGTATGCACGTTCAGCGAGACAGCAAAGAACTCTTTCACCGCCAGCTGCGATCCATCCTGCTTGATCAGATCAAGGACGGAACGCTCGCTCCCGGACAAAAGATCCCTTCCGAGCGTGTCTTGAGTGAAATGTACGGCGTAAGCCGCACAACGGCAAAGGCTACGGTCTTGCAATTGTTGAGCGAAGGTCTGGTGGTACGGGCAACCGGCAAAGGGACATTCATCAGCGAGGATCTGGACCGGGACCGGCTGCAGGTGGAGCAGACCGGCACTGTCGCGTTCGTCCTGAACAAGCGCCGGGCGTATCGGGTTCCGTTGATAGAGGACGCGGTCTACCTGAGTCTCTCGCAGAGCATCCAAGAAGAGATTGGCAAGAAGGGCATGCACCTCATGACCGCAACCGTGGATGACCAGGACGTTGGTGAAGTCGTTTCCTACAAGGCGCTCCTGGACAAGGTTGATGGTGTTGTGATTGCTGAACCCCGCAGCAGCCAGCTGGCCGAGTACGCACGCGCAAAGCACACCCCGGTGGTATTTGCAAGCCCAAGCGAGGAACACTCACCAATCGACACCGCTGACATAGACAACGAGCAGGCGGGCTTCGAGGCCGCGCGATATCTCCTGAACCTTGGTCATCGTCGGATCGCGTACGTGAAGGGACCCGAGGCGATTCTGGCAACGCGCCTGCGATATGAGGGATTCTGTCGCGCGTTGGCAGCGGCCGGCGAGTCGGTTGACGCAGGACTCGTCGCCTCCGGTGAGGGCTGGACCATTGAAGACGGAGCGCATGCGTTCACCAAGCTTTTGGCTCACGACCGCCCACTCACCGCCGTGGTGTGCACCAACGACCTGCTGGCAATCGGCGTGCTTCGCACCGCCCGCGCGAACGGCATATCCGTGCCCGATCAGGTGAGCGTGGTCGGCTGCGACAACATCGAGTTGGCCGCACATTCAGATCCACCACTGACCACCATGGACAACCACATCCGGTCCATAGGAAGGGCCGCTGTCCGTCGCTTGATGGACCGCATTGAGGGAGACGACGGACCGCCCCAACGGATACTTTTCCCCGCATCGATTGTGAAACGTGGGACGTGTGCTCGTGTCGCTCAGTGACCGGGACGCCGTGGCCGGAATCATTCGCTCACGCCAGATTCAGGCTCTGGTGCTATACGGGCAGGAGCTGTGCTCGACGATCCTCTCTCTCCCGGACCTGTTGAGCTCCTTGGCAAAGACGGTGGGAGTAGGGACGCCGGAATCCGGCGGGATCGCCCTCTGCATAGCCTGTCCGGATCCGGAGCCGACGGCCCAAAGCTTCCTCAACGCCGGCGTTCACTCAATCTCGGCTATCGAGGTGGATGACGGTGATCTCGAGCGCGTGGTTCGCCCCGGACCGGAGGCCGCGGCGATCCTGCAGCGCCACTGCACGACGAACGCGGCGCACATTGCGGTGCTGCATGACGGCTGCCTTTCTCACCTGCCGGCGTCCGACGCAGGCCCGCGATTGGTTGAGATTGCTCCCAGGATCGCTCCAGAAGTCGACATAGATGCACTGCTGCACACCGGTTGGCCCACACCGCTCAATCGGGACCCATGGGCGATCATCGAAGAGAGCCCCGATTCACGGCCACCCGGCCACTGGGAAACGGTGCTGGGCTTGACAAACGGATACGTCGGGTGTCGAGCGACGCACGAGGAGCGCGGCACGGCTCTACGACGTTACGGTGCTATGTTCATCAACGGCGTTCGGTCGAGACGGCCGTACTCGCACCCGGTTGAGTTCCCCGGATTCGCCACGCACTATCAGGGCATTGTCAACGTGGGCGAGTGGCGCCTCTTTGGTGTCCTCCGGGACGGTGCGCCGCTCGAGCCGCTGGATCCGGCACACCTGCGCTCTTACGATCGGCGGCTTAACCTGCGTACCGGCTGTGTGGAGCGATCTCTCACCACCGCTCACGGTGAGACCGAGCTCCAGATCAGCTCCACCTGGTTGGTTTCTGCAACGCGCCCGCACATTGCGGCGGCACGCTACGAAGTAACGCTCCCGCTGGGAAACTCTACGTGTGAGCACGAGCTCTTCGCGGAGCTGGTACGAACACCGGCCACGAATGCATTCGACGAACCGCGGGTTCGGGTCACGCGTGACGGCAGCGAGGAGCACACGGAGCCCGGCGGGCCCGAGACGGGACGGATCACGTGGCACATCCTTGCCGTGGAGAAGTCCGAGCAGATTGTGGCGATTTGCGTGCATACCGCGTTTACAGGTACGGAACCGCCACGCGAGTACGCGACCTCCGATGGACCACTCCAGCGAGCCCGCATGACCGGCGACCGCGCCGAAGTCCAGCGGACTCTCTGCATCCACGACGGCGTTCGCGGCGAGGAGGATGCGCTGCTCCAGAAGTGCCTAACGGAGATCCGTAGCTGCGCGGGGGTCGGCTTCCGCCGGCTGAGCGAAGAACAAAGCGCACACTGGAGACGGACGTGGGAGCGGATTGGCGTTCGTGTGGAAGGCCCGGACGCAGACCGGCAGGCGCTCCGGTACGCCCTGTTTCAGCTGCACTCCCACGCTCCCTCCCAAGACGGTCACTCGATTCCCGCAACCGGACTGGTTGGCGACGGGTATGGGGGGCATATCTTCTGGGACACCGAGATCTACATGCTACCGTTCTTCAATCTGACCAACCCGGACCTGGCACGTCACGCGCTGATGTACCGGTACCACCTTCTCCCGAGAGCACGGAAGCGAGCGCGGGAGATGGACGGGCGCGGTGCCCTGTTCGCCTGGAACACCATTGACGGCGATGAATGCGGCGTGGTGTTTGAGGCCTCTACTGCTCAGTATCACCTCAATTGCGCGGTCGCCTACGCGCTGTGGCAACACTATCAGGTGACCGGAGATGACGCGTTCCTGCGTGACATTGCCACCCCAATCGTATGGGAAACCGCGATCTTCCTATCTCACCTTGGGGCGCTTATCCCGGAACGCGACGGGTCGTTCTGCCTCAACGTGGTGTGTGGACCGGACGAATACGCCTGCGGCGTGGACAACAACGCGTACTTCAACTACATGACGCACTGGCACTTTGGGCTTGCGCTCCACCTGGTCGAGCGATGGACCTCAGAAGCGCCGTCCGCATGCGCCCGGATGCGCGAAGCGGCCGGTCTGGATCATGACGAGGCAGACAGGCTGCAACAGGCGCACGCCAAGATGTATCTGCCGCAGCCCAACGCGGACGGGATCATCCCGCAGGACGACTCGTACCTGACCCGCAATCCGGCGCAGATGCGGCTGATCGCACACAATACCGACATCCGCGATCTGATGCACCCGCTCAATCTGTGGCGAATCCAGGTCACCAAACAGGCTGATGTCGTCCTGCTCTTCCTCCTTCGCCCCGACCTCTTTGATAACGCGACCCGCAAGGCGAACTACGACTTCTACGAAGCGCGCACCAATCACGGATCGTCGCTCTCTCCGGCGGTCCACTCGATTGTGGCCAACGAGATCGGATACCGTGAAGCGGCGTACCGTTACTTCAGCCACTCGGCGCGGCTGGACCTGGATGACTTTAAGCGCAACGCGTGGAAGGGCTTGCATACCGCCTGCCTTGGCGGAACCTGGTTGAGCGCGGTATTTGGCTTTGGCGGTGTTCGGATAACCGACGATGGGTTCACTCTCAACCCCAGGCTCCCCGATGCATGGGAGTCACTCGAGTTTCCGTTGGCCTACCGGGGAGCGCACGTCCGCGTGAGCTGTACGCACCGGCGAATCCGCGTCCAGCTTCGCGTGGGTGAGAAGATGCAGCTGACGGTAAACGGTGAGCTTGTGGTGCTCACGCCTGAACGATGTACGTGGGAATGGGAATCGGCCTCAGCCGGGGAGTTCTCTGCCGCAGAGCTCCCGCCAGAATGACGGCGAAGGTCTCCCGGCCTCAACGGTGAGAAGCTCCGCATCGCGGCAGAACTCGAGCAGCGCATCCGCGATGGGCAGGCGGTGATCCATCAGACCAGCCTCCTCGCTAAACGCGCCAAGCTGACCGTACTTGATACCGACGTCGTCTCCGGCTCCGTCTGCCATCTTTGCAAGCACGGTGCTGAAGAGCCCGCGGAAACCACCGTCGCCGCCAATCGCCCGCTCCATCGCCTCGAGATCGAGCCCCGCCCGCCTACCGAATGACGCTGCCTCGAGCACCGCGGCGTGCACCAATCCCATCCCAAGCTGATTGACCACCTTCATCGCCTGGCCCTGCCCGCTCGATCCGCAGTAGACCACGCGCTGCGGGTCTCCTACCGCCTCCAAAATCGGCCGCACCGCTTCAACATCCTCAGCCCGGCCACCGGCAAAGACTCGCAAGGTTCCGGCTACCGCGCCCCCGCCGCCGCCGCTGACCGGTGCATCAACCAGCCGGGCGCCGCGCTCGGCAAACGCGTGCGCCAACCGGACCGTCTCAGACGCCGTGGTGGTGCCAAAGTCGATGAAGAGCTGTCCTTCACGAGCGGCGGGAAGGAGCTCGGTCTGGGCAACCTCGACGAACACGGTGAAATCGGGAAGGCTGGTGCACACCACATCCGAGCGGGAGACCAACTCGGCGACGGACTCGGCCGCCGTCGCACCGTTCGCTACCGCTGCAGCGAGCGCTACAGGCGCGCGGTCGTACACAGAGAGCGGCGATGCCACAGACGCGATATGCCGAGCCATCGGGCCGCCCATCGTCCCCAAGCCGATGAATCCAACGCTGAACCTGCTATTCACGTGAGTCCTCCATGCGCGTACTATTCGAGCGCGCCCATCAGGTGCTCAATCGAGGTCTCGAGTGCCTCGGTGATCCTCTGCGGGTCGTCGTCCAGGTCACGCGCCTCAAGCTCAACAACGTATCCGCCGGTGTAGCCGATCTCGCGCATCGCCGCAAAGAGCGACGCGAAATCGACGGTCCCACGGCCAAAGACCGTGCTCGCACCGTCGCGGAGATCCTTGATGTGGCAATACGCAATCCGGTCGCGAAACGCCCCAAACGCCTCCCGCCACGGAATCCCGGCCTTCTCAAAGTGCCCGACTTCCAACAGTACCTTGAGCCGAGGATCGCCGACCGCATCGAGCACCTCTTGCGCGTTGTCGATCGTGGCGACCGGGGTTCCCGAGTGGTTCTGGAGCACCACGGTGAGCCCCAACTCCTGGGCTCGGTCGAGGATCTCACCAGCCACCGGCGGGTACGCCTCTCGTGTGGGCGCTTTGATCAGCACCACCGGAACCCCGGCCTCCGCGGCAAACTCCAGTGCTTCGCGTGCTCGTTGCAGGGAGCCGGCGTCCTCGGGGTCGGCGACGGGTAGATGCAGCGACGCGAACTCGATCCCGTACGGAGCGGCAAGTGCCCGGTAGAAGCCGGCGCCCCTGCTCGGATCGATCCCTGACGCAGGTCCTCCGGTGAAGAGTTCGAGCTTGCGGAATCCCAGCCGGTGGAAGATGGGCAAGAGCGCCTCGAGCGTCAGCGTGGGTAGGCACATAGGTGAGGCGATCAGACTGTCTGCGATGCGTTCGGTATGGAAGTCGCGCGCCGCCGTTGGGTAGGCGACGATCATCTCCGCATCCTCGTCTCCCACGCTCTGTGCACCGTGAAAGACCCCCGGCGGGAGGACGATGGTATCTCCGGCGTTGAGCTCGGCACGCTCCGCGCCCACCGAGTGGATCAGCTTGCCGCGCAGAAGGTAGAGCACCTCTTCGCATGAGTGATAGTGACGCGGATTGCTCATCCCCTGCTTGATCACCACTCTGCCTATTGTCGTGGACGCGGAGTTCCCGATCTGCCCGCCGGCAAGCCACTCGAGGCTCCCCCACTCCGCCTTGATCATCGCCGCCTGAGAATCATCCGCCGTACGTACCGAGAAATGCATGCTGAGTCCTCCGTCCTCTTTGTGTGCGCCATCAGCGCGCGATTTGCGCCATTAGCGCCCGATTGCCGTGAACGCTTCCACCTGCGCTTTGATGGCTCGTTCGACGGGAAGCCGTTCCATTGAGCTCGCACCGTAGAACCCGTTTACGCCCTCGCACTCGCGCAGGATGTAGGCGGCGTCGTCGGGCTCCGCAATCGGTCCGCCATGGCACAGGACAATCACGTCGTCGCGGACCGACCGGGCGGCGTCGACGATACCGTTGATCACCGGCACGCACTCCTCGAGCGTGAGCGCGGTCTTTGCGCCGATCGACCCTGAGGTGGTGAGCCCCATATGCGCCACCAGAATGTCCGCACCGGCACTGGTCATCGCCCGAGCGTCGTCGCCATTGAACACGTAGGGCGTGGTCAGGAGATCCAGCTCGTGCGCCGTGGCGATCATGCCGACCTCACGGTCGTACCCCATGTTGGTCTCCTCCAGGTTCGCCCGGAAGTTCCCGTCGATGAGCCCCACCGTGGGGAAGTTCTGAACGCCGGCAAAGCCGGTGGATTTGACCTGAGCAAGGAAGGTGGGCATGAGCCGCATGGGATCGGTTCCACACACCCCGGCTAGTACCGGCACCTTCTTGACCACCGGAAGCACCTCACGCGCCATCTCCATCACCACCGCGTTCGCATCTCCGTAGGGCATGAGACCGGCAAGCGAGCCGTGCCCCGCCATCCGGAAGCGGCCTGAGTTGTAGATCACAATGAGGTCGATCCCGCCAGCTTCCTCCCACTTCGCGCTGATTCCGGTGCCGGCCCCGCCTCCAATGATCGGCTTGCCTGCAGCGATCTTGTCGTTCAACGTCTTTAGTATCGATGTGCGATCAGTCATTCGATTTCTCCTTCATGAGCGCGAGCAACTCGGAAGCGCAGCGGTCGGCGAATGCTTCGTCATTGATGAAGCTGTCCATCTCAATCAGCGCAATGTCCTCGCGAAGCGTATCGCGGATTGCGCCAAAGAGCGCCTCGTTTGCCGCCGGATCGTAGAACGCTCCGTCGGGCCCGTCGATCATGCTCACGCCCTTGAGCGGGAGCAGAACGGTCACCGGCCCCGTGCTTGCGTTGACCTTCTCCGCAAGCGATCTACCGAGCTGCGCGTTCTCCTCCGGGGTGGTGCGCATGAGCGTCACATTGGGATTGTGCCGGTAGAAGGTGCGTCCGGCATGTTTCTCCGGAATCGTCTCAGGCGCCCAGAAGTTGACCATATCAAGGCAGCCCGGTGTCACTACGGCCGGGACACCGGTAGACGCAGCGGCGGTCAGCCGGTCAGGGCCGGCTGAAAAGACCCCGCCGACAAGATCATCCGCAAGCTCGGTGGTGGTGATATCAAGAACGCCTGCGATGTGCCCCTCGCGGACCAGATTCTCCAGTGAACGCCCTCCGTTTCCGGTGCAGTGAAAGACCAGCACCTCATAGCCGGCTTTCGCCAGCGCTGCGGATGCCCGGTCCACCGCTTTGGTGGTGTTTCCAAACATTGAGGCGGCGATGAGCGGCTTCTCCTCACCTTCAGGAACCTCCGTCTCCACCATCCCACAGATCGCGCCCGCGGCTCCGGCAAACACGGTGCGGCTGATCCGGTTGATCCCGGCAACATCAACAATGCTGGGAATCATCACAATGTCCTTGACGCCAACGTAGCCGGAGACGTCACCGCCGGCGGCAGTAGACACCATGACCTTTGGCACGCCGAGCGGGAGCTCGCGCATCGCCGCAGTTGCCATCGCGGTGCCGCCGGTCCCACCGAGAGCGAGGACCCCGTCAAGACGTCCCTGCGCGTGAAGCCGCGGAACAAACGCGGCGACGGCGCGTGACATGAGCGCAACCGCTTCACCTCGGTCCATTGCATCAAGCGCCGTGTCTCCGGCTCCTATCGCGGCGAGCACCTCGCTCCTAGAGATATCCGGAGCAATGCTCGGCTCCTCTTTTGTGCCCACATCTACCACCACCGGCGTGTGCCCCCGCTCCTTGATCAGGTCGCGCAGAAACGCATACTCGCGCCCTTTGGTGTCAAGCGCCCCAATGAGAACAATCGATTTACGGCTCATCGTACCCTCCTCATGCACCATCGAATCTGCCGAACATCGCGCGCGCCTCTTCGAGCGTCTTGCGGTGCGCGACGGGGTCATCCATGTTCACGCTGAATGGTGAAAACTCCACCACCGCGTATCCGTCGTACCCGCGTGCGTCCATCGTCTCCAGATACCCAACATTGTCCGCCGTCCCTTCGCCAAACGGGGCAAAGTCCTTCTTCCCGAACTGCCGGTTGTCCTTGAGATGTATGTGCTTGATTCGGGATCCGAACTCGCGGGTTACCTCATCCAGCGCGATTCCGGCCGCATGGAAGTGTCCAACGTCCACACACAATCCCAGGTTGGGCGAGTCGAACCGGTCGAACACGGTCCGGTAGTCATCGATGTTCTCAAGATTGAATCCCGCGTGGTTCTCAAGCGCGTAGGTCACTCCCATCTCCTCGCAGAACGGCAGAATCAGCTCGAGGATCGTGAGCACGCCGTCCAATCCGCCATACTCTCCTCGCCGCGCGCTGGTACCGCAGACGAGCGAGCATCCGAGCTCGCGGGCGGCCTCAACCACGCGCATCTTGTGAGATAGATCCTTGGTGAGTTGATCCCGCTCACCACCGCCGATCATGGTGGCGTAGAAGGACGAAGGACTGAGCCCGCTCTGTTCACACCGCGCCCGTACCTCCGCCACGCCCGTTCTGGTGAGATTGTGCGCGTGGAAGAATGCGAACTCCACATTGGAAAAACCAACCTGCGGCGCCAACTCAAACGTCTTCCGGAAGCTCGTATCGTCAAAGCTGTCAAAGCAGAGCGTGGAAACGGATAGGGTAATCATGCATACACCTCGGTGCGGGAGTAGTGTCACCGGTGTGAAATTGGATACATCCAATTTCACACCGGCTGCGCACAGCATACCCGGTCACCTGTGAGCTGTCAAGCAAGCGCGTCGGGATCGGGCGACTCTGGCTTGCGCCGAACACACCGATCCGAACCATAATTGTGGTATACTTGAACCAGGAGGTGGTTCATGTCGTTCACGATACACGGGATCGATCCGGAACTGGATGAGCGGCTGCGGCGGCGAGCCAGAGAAGAGCGGGTGAGCAAGAACCAGCTGGTGAAGCGTCTCCTCGCGCGTGCAGTTGGGTTGGGAGAACGCGGTGCCCAAGAGAACGAATATCGGGAGTTCCTTGGCCTGTGGTCTGAAGATCAGCGGCAGAGGTTTGATGACGTACAGGAGAAGAACCAGCGCGTTGACCCGGAAGACTGGAAATGACCAGACGCGTCCTCATCGATACCAATGCGTACTCGGCACTGTTTGCAGGTACCGAGGCGATGGCCGACGCGCTACGGGAAGCAGAAGAGGTCCTGTTGTGTTCAATCGTGATCGGTGAGCTCCTCGACGGTTTTGTGGGAGGATCTCGAGAAGCCGAGAACCGGGATGAACTCACCAGGTTCAAGGAAAAGCCCCGCACCGTGGTAGTCCCGATTTCTGAACAGACCTCGGAGTGGTTCGCGCAGATCAAGCAGCAACTCCGTCGCAAGGGGTGTCCCATCCCCATCAACGACGTCTGGATCGCAGCGGCCTGCATGGAACATGCGGCGACGCTCTTGAGTCTGGACGCACACTTCTCGCAAATCGACGGACTCCTGAGGCACCCGACCGCGCAAAGCTCCTGAAAAGCTCGCCACATCTCTTGACACTTTGCCCGAGTGTTTCTATAAATAGAAACACTCATGAGTACCACCATGGAGGAACTTGCCAAGCTACTCGCCGGAATAGATGACGAGCAGCTGATGAGCGAGTTCCTGAATGAGCTGTTCACGCCGACGGAGATTCACCGGATTGAGCAGCGATGGGAGTTGGTGAAGCTCTTGGAAGAAGGAGTGAGTCAGCGTGAGATTGCACGTCGGCTGGGGATCTCGCTCTGTAACATCACGCGCGGTTCCAAGGAGCTGAAGAAGCCGGGAAGCGCGTTTCGCACCGTCTTGGACCACAAAGGAGACTGAAGGATGCAACTGAACAAGGCCGTACTCGATGAGCGGGAGATGCCCGCCCAGTGGTACAACATACAGGCGGATATGCCGTATGCACCGCCGCCGGTGATCCACCCGCTGACCAAGGAACCGGTGGGACCGCAGGACCTTGCCCCACTGTTTGCGATGGAGCTG
>CAYTGY010000004.1:0-31170 GCA_964437265.1 uncultured Spirochaetaceae bacterium
TGACCAGCGGGAGCGGGACGATCGAAAGCGCGGCAATTCGAGGTTGTTGCGCGAAGAGGATTATGAGGATGGCCACGGTCATAAACAATCCGTCGAACAGAGCGACAAGGGCCATCCCGGAGGCCATACGGATGGCGTTCATGTCGTTGGTGGACCGCGCCATGAGGTCGCCAATCTGGCTGTCCGTGTAGAAGGTCGCGTCCAACGTGGTGAAGTGGTGAAACAGCCGTCGTCGGAGTCGCGCCTCAATTCGGCGCGAGGCGCCCTGGATGAAGTACCGCCAGCCGAAGCGCCCGGCCGCGATGACCACGGATACGCCCACCATCTGGAGCATCACGGTCCCCACGTACTCCAGATCAATGGAGCCGGCGCTGATGTTGTCCACTGCCAGGCGGAGGAACTGCGGGATGAGGATCTGGCCGCCGCTTGTCACCGCCAGGCACACTATGCCGGCAACATATGCCCACATCCGCTCGCGCATCATGGGTACGAGGGTGCGAAATTCCTTTAGCAAAACGAGCTCCCTTCTGCCATAGTCTATTGTGAGGAGCGGACAAAGGGAAGCAACTGCCTTGACAGGTGGTCCCGGTTCTGGTAACTTTCGATCCTATCATCACTTACTAGCCCATGGAGGAACGCGCCGTTGAACGAACGAGACTCTGCCGCCAAGCGACACAGACAGAGTGAGAAGAGGCGTGTGAGAAACCGCTCCATCCGGAGCCGGGTGCGAAACAGCATCCGGAAGTATCTGGAAGCGGTTGACGCAACAAACAACGACGTGGCGAGCGAGCGCCTGAGCGAAGTCACCAAACTCATTGACGCGGCTGCCGGGAAGGGTGTGTATCACCGCAACACTGCCGCCAGAACAAAGTCTCGCCTTCACAAGAAGCTTTCGGCACTCAACAGCGCCGAGTGACAGCTCGTCGTATGGAATAGGTACGGGGCGTTTCCGCGAGACCGCGGGACGTCACCGGTAAATGCGGTGCGAGAGCCTGGCCTGCTGACACCACGAACGAATGATGAACGGTGCCACCGGCCGCTCCGACGGTTGGGGGAAGCTTGTGCCCAGTAACAAACTGACAAAGGCTGAGATCGTCGAGCGAATCGCTGAGAACACCACGGCGAGCAAGAAGGACATACACACCATCATCGACCTGTTCTTTCATGAGGTCAAAGGTGCGCTCTTGGAGGACCGGGTGGTAGAGTTTCGTGGATTCGGCACCTTTGAGGTGCGAACACGGAAGGGAAGGGACAAAGCCCGCAATCCCAAGACCGGAGAGACCGTTTCCGTCCAGAATCACGGTGTTGTCGTGTTCAGGCCCGGCAAGGAGCTCAAAGAAGCGGCATGGCCGCTGCGGAGCTGATCGTTCCATGAGCAGTCCGGGCCACATCTCGTCGGCGAAGCCGTCTCCGTGGAGGCGGCTTGGTGTCTCAATGGCGCTTCTGTCTGGCGGCGCCGTACTCTTCGCACTTTCCTTTCCAAGTTTCCTTTCGCAGTGGGGATGGTTCCCGCTGGCCTACGTGGCAACGGTGCCGGTCTTTGTGTTGGTGAGTCGCTGCCGCTGGATAGAGGCGCCGTTCTACGGGTTTCTCTACGGTCTCGCGGCGTATTCACTGAACAACTTCTGGCTGGTTGGGTTCCACCCGTTGGCAGTATTCGCGGTGCCCGTCATCTACGCGGTGTACTTCACGGTGCTGTTCCCGCTCCTCAAGGCGGCCGAGTCGCTCATGCCGCGGTATGGCTACCTTCTGCAGATCGCAATCTGGCTTGCGTACGAGTATCTGCGTACCAAGGGGTATTTAGGCTACTCATACGGAATCATCGGCTACACGCAGTACCTGTTTACCGCTCTAGTCGGGATCGCGGAGCTGGGTGGCGTGTGGGCGGTTTCGCTCCTCGTGGTCGCCCCCGGTGCGTACGTGGGTGCGGCGCTTCGCGACGGCCTCCACGGTTTTCGAAACTTCGTGCGGGAGCATCGTATTGCGCCCGTTGTCTACGGAGTGCTGTTGGCCGCTTCGGTCGTATATGGGCTACTCGCGCAGGTGGACTACAGCACCAGCCCCACCTGGCGCGTCGCGCTGATCCAGCAGAACTCAGACCCTTTGGCAAAGGGGCGCGAGTCGTACTGGGAGTCACTCGAGCGCTCGATCCGGCAGAGCGAGTTGGCCGTTCAGCACAATCCGGAGATCGTCGTGTGGTCTGAGACGGCGTTTGTACCGCCCATCGACTACCACACGCGCTATCGTGCGAACCAGGACTCCTACGACTTGATTTCCACCCTGATGCAGTTCCTCGACACGCAGAATCGGCCGTATGTGATAGGCAATTCCAGCGCACGATTGCTGCGTGATGCGTCGGGCCGGCTCAAGCGGGTCGACTACAACGCCGTGATCGTTTGGGATGAGGGCGAGTTCGTGGGGCCGTATCGGAAGGTGCATCTTGTTCCGTTCACGGAGCACTTCCCATTCGAGCGGCAACTCCCGTGGATGTACGAGCTGCTGATCAACATGGACACCCACTTCTGGGGGCAGGGAGATGAGTTCACCGTTCTTGACGCGGCAGGGGTCACCTTTGGGACTCCGATATGCTTTGAGGACACATTCGGCTATCTCTCACGTGAGTTCGTGAATCGGGGGGCGGAGGTGATTGTCAACCTGACGAATGACCTCTGGTCCAAGAGCGTCGTCGCCGCGATGCAACATATGCAGATGGCGGTGTTCCGAACCGTGGAGAACCGCCGGTCCATGATCCGGGCGACCAACGGCGGGATGACCGTTGCGATTGATCCAAACGGGAGAATACTGTCTATGATCCCGGCGTTTGTAGAGGGATACCTCGTAGAGGACGTTCCGGTCTACACGGAGGGAACGACGCTGTACCGTCTCTGGGGCGACTGGTTGGCGGTAGCCATGCTTATTCTGGCTGTCGGGGTATTGATCGGTGCGGCGGTCGTGCGGCTTCTCAAGCGGTCGCGGCAACGTTGACAGCTGGAAGGATTGTGTAGGAGAATGGAGCGCGAGGCACCATTGTAATGGCAAGAATACTGATCGTTGACGATGAACAGATCAACCTGGATTTTTTCGAGGTGATGCTGACCAAGCTGGGGTTCGAAGTAGAGCGAGCCATGGATGGTGAAGAGGCGCTGGAACGAGTGAGAGCCGTAGATCCGGATCTGATTGTTCTGGACAACATCATGCCCAAGATGACCGGCTGGGAAGTCACCAAGGTCCTCAAGAGCGATCCGGAATATCAGGACGTGAGCGGTATTCCCATCATCATGTTTTCCGCCATGGATGACGTGAAGGACAAGATTGAAGGGTTTGAGCTGGGCATTGAAGACTACATAACCAAGCCGTTCAATTTCTCTGAGGTGCTCGCGCGCATCAAGGCTGTATTGCGGAATCACGAGTTGAGCCAGCAGTTGGTGCAGCGCGAGCGACGGATCGCGCTGCAGGAGTCATTGAACAAGAGCCTCGTGTACTTCACCCAGCATCTCCGTGCTCCGGTGTTGGCGCTGCGAGACGCCGGGCTGGCTCTTGACGCGTCCGACGCTGACCAGGTTCGAACGTTCGTTGAAAGTGTGCTCCATGAGACGGAGGCGACACTCGCGACGTTGGAAGGGCTGGAAGAGGAGATCGCGGAGCTTCAGGAGCAGGGAGACAAGATGCGCGAGCGCGAAGTGACGCTCGAGGATCTGGACGAGAAGTACCAGAAGCATTTTCGGAACCTGAAGGATAAGGCTGATAGCCTGGGGAAGGTGTCGCAATGATCACCGAAAGCACACAGAAGCTGCTTGATCTATTCACGCGCGGCCGGAAGCATTACAAGCTGATGCAGTTCGCGGAGGCCAAGAAGTACTTCGAGGCGGCGCTAAAGGTGGATCCGTCGGATGGCCCCTCGAAGGTCTACATTGAGCGGTGCGACGAGTATCTAAAGAGCCCGCCACCGGAGGATTGGGACGGCGTGTTCGTGATGAAGACAAAATAGCATGGCAACCAAACCACATGACCCCAAAGACCTCCCGAGGATCGTGACGCGGCTCGGTCGCAACACCGGCTTCAAAGGAACGCTGCGGTTCACGGAAAGTGTCCAGATCGCCGGGAGATTCGAGGGAGAGATCTTCGCCTCCGGCTTCCTGTACATTCAGGACGGTGCGGACGTCCACGCCAACGTGCGTGCGCGCACAATCGTCGTTGGCGGCACCGTACGCGGGAACATTGAAGCGCACGAGCGGCTGGAGATCCTCTCATCAGGAAAGATCTATGGCAACGTGAGAACGCGTAGGCTTCGCATAGCGGACGGGGTGGTCTTCGAGGGTAAGTGCGAGATGGTCCGCAATGAAGAGACGGTGGACGTCTTTTCCGCCCCAGTGGAGCAGTTGCGAGACACCGTGCAACGTGTCTGATATCCACCTTGTCATTGTTGGAGATGAGATCGTAGACGGAGCAATCTCCGATGCCCACGGAAGATACGTGGCCGCCGAGCTCAGACGAAGCGGAGCGGGGCTAACGTCCATCACGATGGTTCGAGACTCGGTGAACGCTATTGCTGAAACACTGCGCACACTCACCGGCATGGACAACAAGGACGCGGGGCAGCCGGCGAGACTTGTCTTGATGAGCGGCGGGCTGGGGCCAACACGCGATGACTGCACGCGTCAGGCTCTTGCCGTAGCATTTGATGAGGCGCTGGAGTTTCGTGAAGCGGTTTGGCAGGCATTGGTGGAACGGTTTCCCACTCTGAAGGCGGCGTCGAACCGGCGGCAAGCCTATGCGCCCTCCGGGTGGGAGATCCTGGCGAACCAATGGGGAACGGCGCCCGGCCTCTGGTCCGGGATTCGTGACGGGACCGGGGTGGCGGCGCTGCCGGGGCCTCCTCAAGAGTTTCAGCCGATGGTGCGACATCATCTGGATCGTATCCTGTGTGAGTGGGGGCATCGCACCACGCCTCAGCCGTTCGTGGATTTGACCACCTTTGGCGTGAGCGAGAGTGAGCTCGAAGATGAGGTCGCGAGGGCCGCGGACGAGCGGCTCACCTGGCACACGCGCGCAGAGCCCGACCGTATCCTGGTTCGTCTTGTGGGCGAACGAGCGGCCGCGCGGTTGGTCGTGGATCGACTGGTTGAGCGGTTTGGTGAGGCGCGCGTCGTTTCCGGAGAGGCTACTCTGGCAGCGCTGGTCATTGATGAGCTGCGCGAACACGGGCTCATGCTCATCACTGCTGAGAGCTGTACCGGCGGGCTGATCGGTGGAGCCGTCACCGCCGTGCCGGGAAGCTCGGATGTGTTCTGGGGCGCGCTGGTTACGTATGCGAATCAGGCGAAGGAGCGGGTCTTGGGAATACCGGCGAGGTTGCTCGCCACCAACGGCGCGGTGAGCAGAGAGTGCGTTGAGGCCATGGCGGAGGGAGCACGTCGCGCTTCTGGAGCGACGGCGGCTCTATCCGTGTCCGGTATCGCAGGGCCTGGAGGCGGCACCGTAGCGAAACCGGTGGGGACGGTGTGGCTGGGCGTGTCCATTGGGGACCGCGGGCCGATGTCACTGCTGCTCAATCTCCACGGAGACCGGGACCGGATACGTCGGGTCTCCGTGAGAGAGGGGCTGTTGTTCCTTCGCGAGCAGATGAGAGGGGTGGTCAGATACGCTTGACATGGAAGAAGCGGGCAGACTATATTTGATGGGCACCAGCTTCAGGTTCCTGTAAATGCTAATCCTGGGACACGTCAAGCAGAGCCAATCTGGCGCGTTCCATCACGTTCTGCGAACGAAACGACGCACATAGATAAACACGGCGAAAACTCAAGCAATTGGAGAGTTGGATGGCGATAATTCGGAGAAAGCGCGAAGGCGGACAAGCCTCGAACGACGCTTCCGATACAACCACGGAAGGGAGCAGCTCCACACCAGTGAGATCACCACGTCAAGACGGCGACCGATCACCCAGCCTGGACTTGGATGAGGCGTCCCGCCCGGATTCCGTAGCACCCGACGGGGCTCCCGCGGAGGGCGAGACAAAGCGTAACGGTTCGGGGACAACCAAGCGAGTCGTCGCGAAGAAGAAGCCCGTACGGGTTGAGTTGATCAAGGATGGTACTGGGGACGACGCCGTGACCGAGTCAGGCGAAGCCGGCGGCCGTGACACCGCCGCCGAGGCAGCGCCCTCGGCCGCCGGCGACGCTTCGAATGACTCGGATGCAGCTGATCGTCGCTCAGATAGCTTCGCAGATGGCGACCGGGACCAGTCGGACCGCGAAGAGCCGTCGGGCGGAAACGGAGACGACGGCGCGTCGAACGATCGGTCCGGCGAGAGGTCATCCGGTGAGCGAAGCTCTGAACACCGGTCTTCGCGCCGCCGGCGCTCCTCTCGGGGAAAGCGCGACGGAGACGGCAAGTCGGGGGGCGACAACAAGTCGGATTTGGACTACCGGAAGTCGGAGGGGCGTGGCGGTGATAATCGCAGCGGCTCCTCAAGCGGTGAGCGGCTCACGGGTGCGGACAAGGCGTTGTCCATCAACGACCTTACGCGCATGAACATGCGGGATCTTCGTGGCGTCGCTACCCGCCTGGGGATCAGTCAGGAGAACCTGCTAAGCCTTAAGAAGCAAGAAGTCATCTTCGCGGTCCTGAAGGCCCATACGGAGCGCAACGGCGTTATCTACGCGTATGGCTCGCTTGAGATCCTGCCGGATGGGTACGGGTTTCTCCGAAGCCCGCAGAACAGCTATCTCCCGGGGCCGGACGATATCTACATCTCGCCGTCGCAGATCCGGCTCTTTAACTTGAAGACCGGCGACACCGTCTACGGCCAGATTCGGCCGCCAAAAGAGGGAGAGCGTTTCTTTGCGATGTTACGCGTAGAGACGGTCAATTTCGACAACCCGTCGGTTGCGCAGACCAGAATACCGTTTGACAACCTGACCCCGCTCTACCCGGACCACCGGTTGAACATGGAGACACGGAAAGGCGATATTGCCACTCGCATGCTCAATCTCTTCTGTCCCATCGGCATGGGGCAGCGCGGGCTGATTGTATCGCCCCCACGAACGGGGAAAACAATACTGCTCCAGAAGATCGCAAACTCCATTACGGAGAATCATCCGGACGTGTACCTCATTGTGCTGCTCATTGATGAGCGGCCGGAAGAGGTGACGGATATGCAACGGAATGTGAAGGCGGAGGTGATCTCTTCCACGTTCGACGAGCAGGCAACGCGCCACGTCCAGGTCGCTGAAATGGTGCTCGAGAAGGCGCGACGCCTGGTAGAACACCGCAAAGACGTCGTTATTTTACTGGACTCCATTACCCGGCTCGCGCGCGCGTACAACCAGACGGTGCCAACATCGGGCAAGATCCTCTCCGGAGGCGTGGATTCTAATGCACTTCACAAGCCAAAGCGGTTCTTTGGGGCGGCCCGAAACATCGAGGACGGGGGAAGCCTGACCATTGTTGCCACCGCGCTGATTGAGACCGGTAGTCGTATGGATGAGGTCATCTTTGAGGAGTTCAAGGGTACCGGTAACATGGAGATCAATCTTGACCGACGTCTTTCGGACCGTCGTCTCTTTCCTTCGTTTAACATCAAGAAGTCCGGAACGCGACGCGAAGACCTGCTACTGACTGAAGAGGAGCTTCAGAAGATGTGGGTGCTGCGTAAGGTGATCAATCCAATGGACGATGTGGAGATCATCGAACTGCTGATTGATCGAATGAGCAAGGCAAAGACCAACGAAGTATTTCTGCGGTCAATGAATACATCCGCCGCGGCGGATTGAGCCCGGCCGGTAGGGAGGCGGGCGGCGCGCTTGACAGGGATGCGTTGCCTTTGATAGCTTTCCTCGCCAGTCACGTGGAGGAATTGGATGAAGGAAGACATACATCCCAAGTACCGGGAGGTTGTGTTCAAAGACGCTGCGTCGGGGACCCTGTTCCTGACGCGATCGACTGTGGAGACAAACGAGACGGTGGAGTATGAGGGCAAGACGTACCCCATGTTCCAGGTAGAAATCTCAAGTGCGTCTCACCCGTTCTACACCGGCAAGCAGCAGATTGTTGATACCGCCGGTCGAGTGGAGCGGTTCCGACGCAAGTACAACATCAAGAGCTAAGAGCCCAACGAAGATTCGAAGGTCCCCGGGCGTTTTCGCCGGGGATCGTTCCAAACCGCGAGACAGACCACCACCACCAGCACCAGAAGCTGCGCGAAGAGATCGCCGTAGATCAGATACGGTGTGCGCCGTGACGGTCTGTAGACCGGGACCGTGACCCGGAGGAAGTCCGTGGTGAACATGGGAAGCGAGGCGGTCACGGTTCCCCAGGGGGACACGACAGCGGTGTATCCGGCATTCGTGGAGCGAACCAGTGTGCGACGGGTTTCTATGGCCCTGAACCGCGCTGCAACGAAGTGTTGGATCTGCGCGGAGTCGGTGCGGGACCACGAGTTGTTGGTCAGGTTGATGAACACGTCCGCCCCGGCGAGCGCCATGTTTCTGCAGAGGTACCCGAACGCATCCTCAAAGCAGATGGGCGTCCCCACACGGATACCGCTCTCCGGGAGTTCAATCAGGCGGTATCCCGGGCCCGGTGACCACACTCCCTGCAAGCCCACCAGTGACGTGAAGAACGCCTGGACAACGGGGACATCCCAAAACGGAATATTCTCCGCGAATGGCACCAGGTGCTGCTTTCCGTACCAGTCGAGTACCGCTCCTTCCGGAGTCAAGAGCAGCGCCGCGTTGTGGAAGCGTCCCTCGTGGTACAGCGGGCTTCCGGTGAGCAGCGGGGCAGGTAGTCGCCGCAGGAACTCGCTGAACGGCTGCCGCGTAGGATGCCGATCATACCAGCTCCGAGAGCCCTCGAACGCGTAGCGTAGGCTGGTCTCGCTCCACACTATGAGATCCGGGTCCTCCGGGCGAGCCGCGATTCCGCGTTCGCTCTCCGCTTGAGCTACAAGGATTGGGCCCTCCACATCTTCTACGTTCCAGGAATCCGCGTTCTGTTGTACCAGCACCATGTCTAGCCGGCCGCTGATTGGGATGTGGGCATTCAGCCGAAGGATTCCGTAACCGAGCGTCAGAGCAACCAGAACGGCGAACATCGCCGCACTTCGATACGTGGTCCCCATGCCGGCAACCGAACTGCGAGATGTCCCGCCCGAATACCCACGGCAACGGCCTTGGTTGGCGCGGTCACGGAGATGCGCGGTCTCCGCGATGAGCGCATTCGCTAGTCCGGCGAGGAAACAGAGTCCCCACACGCCGGTCACGTCGGCGATCTGGGTCATGACCGTGAGTGTGTTCAGCGGGTAGGCGGACAAGCCCCACGGGTATCCCAGAAAGCCTACGCTCTTGAGGTACTCGTATGCGGTCCAGACGGTCGCGAGTAGGAAGGGTCGATACGACGGCTGGGTCTGGGCGAACCGCCAGACGAATACGCCGAGCATTGCACCGAAGAGCGCGTACGCGATGGTGGTGCCTCCGATTGTCCAAACCGAGAAGTCTCCGTAGTTCATTAGCCAGTAGTTCGCCGTGAACGTGGATACACCTCCAAAGAGTGCTCCCAGGCGCGCGGCTTGTCGCGTGTCTTCCGCGCGGTGGAGGGCAATATACAGTGGAACAAGGGCCATAACCCCAAGGAGCGGGTTGCCAAGCTGAAGTACCTCATTCGGAAGCGCCGCGGTAAAGACCAGCGCAGACGTCAATGCAAGAATGGCGTTGTGCACCAGGAGAAGATACCGTACCCGGAGACCTTCGCGAAGGGGGTCTAATTCGCCACTAATAAAAATGGAGACATTTGTTGTTGAAAGTTGCCGGAAACGGCGTATACTTGTTTGGGGACGGAGAGAGGGATGGAACACAACTCAAAAAAGGTATCAACAGTCCACCGTCGGCAATTTGGGGCGGAGGGCGCCGTGGTCGCCTCGGCGCCAGGCACACTCAACCTGATGGGTTCGCATACGGAGCCGCATGAGGGCGGCCTGATGCTGCTTGGTATGGACGTGCGTGCCTGGGTGGCCGTCAGCAGACGGGAAGATCATTCGGTGCACTGCTACTCGTCGTTGTACCGTGAGCCAAAGAAATGGGGTCTCACGGGACTGAAGATGAGAACTGAGGACCGCTGGTCGAACGTGATCAAGGGAGTTCTGGTGCGGATACGGACGCTCGGTGCCCGAGTACCGGGCCTGAACGTCACCATTGTCAGCGATATCCCGCCTGGCGTCGGTCTGGGTTCGTCTCAGGCCGTTGGGCTGGCATTCACGATCGCGGTTGCCGACCTGTTAGGGTTCCCTCTGGACCCGGATGAGGCCGCCCAGATTACGTTCCATGCGGAGCGGCGGTTTCTTGGAAAGCGCGTTGGTTTTGCAAGTTTCCTGGGAGCCGCGGTGGCCCGCGAGGAGCACGCGCTGTTTATAGACTGCAGGGAGCTTGACTGGCAGCACTGCCGCTGGAACCTTCGTGGGTGCACGGTGGCGGTGGTGGACGCCGGCATCAACGGCTGTACCACTGAAGAGGACTTGCGGGAGCGCGAAGAGGGCTGCCTGCACTGCATTCGGTCGGTCTCCGGCGGCCGGGGTCTGTCCAGGGACGTGGGCGGGCTGGTTGCGGAGTTGGAGGCGCGGCTGGGAAGCCTTCCCGAGCGAGCGCGACGCAGCGCACTCCACGTGGCTATGGAGAACTACCGCGTACATGAGCTGCGCCGGTTGCTACTGGTCGGAGACACGGCCGGCATCGGCAAGCTAATGCTGGACAGCCACGAGAGTTTGCGGGACCTATACGAAGTATCCTGTCCTGAGGTAGACTGGATCGTACGCCACACACGGGAGGTTGATGGTGTGTGGGGCACACGGATTTTGAGCGGTGCCGGCGGCCCGTCCGTTGTTGCACTCCTGAAGGCCTCTGCGGTTGAGCAGTACCAGCAGGAGCTCTACGGTTACGAGCGGGTTTTCGGTCTGGTGCCGCGACTGTTCACCTCCACAGCCGCCGGCGGCGTTGCCGTGCAGATGGAGCAGGAGGTGATGTAGCAACTGGCCTGGGAGGGGAACGGTTGAAGATACTCCTGACAAACGACGACGGTATTGACAGCGTTGGCTTGGACGCGCTGAGGCGATCGCTTGCGGATGAGCATGAGGTGTGGGTCCTTGCACCGGATGGCGAGCGAAGCGCAATGTCGCATTGCATTACCATCAAGAACCCCATTCGGACCCGGCACGTCGATGAGCGCGTATTTGTGTGCTCCGGGTCGCCCGCTGACTGCGTGATCATCAGTATGCTCGGTGCAATTCCCATCAAGCCGGAGATGGTGATTGCCGGAATCAACATCGGCCCCAACCTTGGCACCGATATCATCTATTCGGGAACCGTGGCCGCCGCGCGGCAGGCCGCGTTCATGGGTATCCCGGGAATCGCCGTCAGCATCAACACGTACATTCCACCTATCCATGCGGATCCGCTTGCGGCATTTGTTGCGGAGCATCTGGCCGAATTCCGGAAGTTGTGGAATCCGCGGCATTTGATCAACATCAACGGCCCCAACGCTGAGAGCCCGGGGCCGCCGGAGATTACCCATCCAAGCTGGCGCATCTACCACGACCGTCTGGTGCGCTTCGATGCCCCGAGCGGAGAGGCGTTCTTCTTTATCGATGGAAAGCCGGTGGAGACTCCGTTGGAGCCCAATAGCGACTGGGACGCCGTCTCACGCGGTGCAATATCGGTCAGCCCCATCTTCCTTAATCCCGTGGATCATCACGAAGACGAGCGGTATCGGCAAGCGCTGTTCCTGGGGCACGGAGGCGAACGCACGGAATGATCAGCGAAGGGATCCGTCTTCTCAGGCAAGGGAACGCAGACCGAGCCCTCCAACAATTCCTGATCGAAGGTGCGGATCCGGAGACGCATCCGGAACTGGCGTACTACTTGGGACTGTGCTACACCCACCTGGAGCAGTACGATGAGGCGCTGCTCCATTTGGAGCAGGTTGTTGCATCAGAGTTGGGTATCGCCTACGTGTACCAGGGGCGTATGATCCTTGGGTACATCTATGCGACCACGCATCGCTTTCGCCTTGCGGAGTTCGAGTTCAGGCGGATTCTCAAAGATGGATTCGAGTCTGCAAAGAGCCACGCCGCGCTTGCGTACGTCCTGTTCGCCCAAGGGGAGTCGGATGAGGCCCAAGACGAGTTGCGCACGGCGCTCCGTTTGGACCCGGAGAATCCTACCGCGCTTAACTCGCTTGGCTTTATACTCGCGGAGACAGGAGGCGACCTCAGCCGTGCGCTGGATTGCTGCCGGCGAGCCGTGAAGCTCAACCCAAAGAATCCGGCGTACCTGGATTCTTTGGGTTGGGTGTACTACCGACTGGGACGGCTGGATCTTGCGGCAGACAGCCTGAGACGTGCCCTTGAGATCGTGCCCGGAAACCGGGAGATAGCGGGACATGTGAAAACGGTAATGGAGGAGCGCAGACAAACATGAAGCGAACCATTTCCGCCGTAGCGGTCCTCATGTTGACCGCATCACTGTTGGGCCAAACGATCGACATGGATCAGCTCGCCGCCGCCGACGAGTTTCGAGCAGGCGTGGTTGCGTTCAACAATGGCGAGTTCGCGAACGCGGTGTTCTCTCTGAACCGGAGCCTGTCGTTCAAACCGGAAGACGTGCGTACTCGATTCTGGCTGGGCCGTGCCTTCTACTACTCAGGATACGAGGAGGAAGCGCTGGTCGAGTGGCGGTGGGTTCTTGATAATGGGGGGGGGAGCGCGTTTCTCAGGAGCCGAGTGGAGCGCCTGGAGGCACGGCGAACACTTGATACGGTCGGCAGCGCGCAGGATCCGGGCCGCTACGTCACCATGGAGGCAATGGCCGGGGTTCGGGGGGAGAACGTGCTCTTCCGCGGTCCTACCATGGTTCGCCCGCGACCTGACGGCTCATTCTACCTGGTCTCTTTCGCAACTCACGAGGTCTTACTCATGGACGTGAACGGCGTTCGGCGGCGTACCATAGACGGTGGTCTTGAGGGGTTTGACCAGCCGTTTGATCTGGCGTTGCTTCCGGACGGGACGCTTCTGGTAAGCGAGTTCAACGCAGACAGGATCGCGGTGGTGGACGCGAACGGTTTCAAGACGGGAACCTTCGGCTGGAGCGGTCGCGGACCCGGCGGGCTCGTTGGTCCGCAGTACCTCGCGACGGACAGTCGCGGCTACGTGTACGTAAGCGACTATGGGAACCGACGGGTGGTGAAGTTCGACCTTCAGGGCCGGTACATCCTCCATTTTGGAGGGAGACGCTCCGGCTCTGCAGACTCCGTAGGGCTTCTGGAGCCCGCCGGCGTGGCCTGTCTTGACGACAAGGTCTACGTCGCAGATACCGTTCGCGGGACGCTGGAGGTGTACGATGAAAGCGGGAACCACCTGTCAAGAATCACGCACCCGTTGTTTGACGAGCCAGAGGCGCTCTCCGTGTATGATGGAGAGCATCTCCTGCTCACTGATGCGAACCGGATTGTGCTCGTCAATCCTGAGCGGCAGGAGGCCCGGCAGATTGGTGCACTTCCGCAAAGTCGGCGACTGCTCGGTGCGGCTCGGGATGTCAATGGCCATGTTCTGGCCACGGACTTCTCCGGGAGTGCCTTGCTGTTCTTGGCGGATGCCGTCGAGCTGGGATTGCGGGCGCAGATTCGGTGGATTGACAGTACCGCGTTTCCACGAGTGCGTTTGTCCGTGGCGGTACGCGATCATGCCGGGCGGTCGGTTCTTGGGCTTACGCCGGAGAACTTCATTGTAACTGAGGACCGCTTTCCGGTGGGCGATGAGACGCTACTCTACGGATCGCACGTGGACGACTATGGGGCCTTCGCGCTCATAGTTGATCGCTCGTCAATCATGGCGGAATCTGGAGAGGCAATCCAACAGGCGGCGAACGAGTTCCTCCAGGCGGTGGGCGATCGGCCGCGCTGGGTTATCCCGGCCGGCGATCCACCGGTTGTAGCGGCCGGGCCGCAGACCGGAGTCTTGGCGGCGGTAGCAGCTGCGGTAGGCAGTCCCGACCAGTACACCGGTGCTCGTCTGGATAGCGCTATCCGACTCGCGGTCTCCGAATTATATGGCCAAAGCGGTGCACACGGCATCGTCTTCGTAACCGCCGGTGAGATTTCGGAGTCGGCGTTTGCTACCTACGGTCTCCTTGAGACCGGGTCGCTCCTGCGCAATGCGGGGATCACGTTCTCCGTGGTCGCCACGGACGCAAACGTCAGGAGCGCGAATCTAGCGTATCTGGTAGCGGAGAGCGGGGGGAGCTGGGCGTACCTGTACCAGCCGCGTGGAAGCGGTGTTGTGGTGGAGGAAGCGGCCCAGGCTCGTCCCGGCACCTACGTTCTGGAGATCCGAAGCGTACACGAGAGCGACTTTGGAAGGGCGTATATCCCGCTGGAGGTTCGCGTGGACCTCAGCAGCCGGAGCGGCGTGGATGAGGCCGGCTACTTCGGTCCGCTGGAGTTCTAGCACATGCCCGCGAGTCTGGCAGAGCGAAGAGCTCGATGGGAATCGCGTTGCCGTCGATGCGGGCTCTGCTGTTATGAGCGGGAAGCCCTCTCCGGCGGCGGCGTTCGGATTGACCTGGCCAGACCGTGTCCGTATCTTGACCCTCGCACCAAGGAGTGCCGTGTATACGAGCGACGGTTTACGGTCACCTCGTACTGCGCGAAGGTTACGCTGTTTCACGCGCTATTCGGCCGGCGGATGCCATTGACCTGTGGGTATGTCATCCACTACCGAGGCGATCACGAATAAGGAGAGTTGACGTGGGAGATGTCGACTTCGGCAATTCCACACAGACCAGAGAGAAGGTCGAGGACCAGGTACAAGAGCCCAAGATGTACCGGGTCATCCTCCACAACGATGACTACACGACCATGGAGTTCGTTGTTGAGGTTGTGATGACCGTTTTCCATAAAGGTGTCATCGACGCAACTCGGATCATGCTCGACGTTCACAAGCGAGGCCGCGGCGACGTTGGCACCTACACCTACGACATCGCATCATCCAAAGCGCAGCATGTGCGCTCTATGGCGCGTGCACGCCAGTTCCCCCTGAAGTGCACGATTGAGGAAGCCTGATGGACTTGAGTCAAGAAGTCAAAGACGTCCTGAACGCCGCCTACCAGGAGGCGAAACGGCGTCATCACGAATACCTTACTCCTGAGCACGTTCTGTACGCGGCGTTGCACTACGACTACGCCCGGGACGTACTGGCGGAGTGTGGGGCTGAGCCGGATGAGATCCGGATAGAGCTGGACAAGCACCTTGAGGAGAATGTCCCTACCGTGAAGCGAGGCGAGCCCGCTCAGTCGCTGGGATTCCAGCACATCATTGAGCGTGCGCTGTTCCACACGGAGAGTGCCTCTAAGGCGGAGGTGGAGATCGGAGACATCCTCGTCAGCGTCTATGACGAGGAGCAGAGCTTTGGCGCGTACTTTCTTAAGAAGGCCGGTGTACGTCGTCTGGAGCTGCTGGAGGTGATCTCGCACGGTGGCATCGGCGGCGAGGACGAGGCTGATGAGCCGGTTGAGGGTCCTGATACGTTCCAGGCAGAGGAGCCGTTGAGCGAGGCGCAAACCGGTGAGCAGCGCCGGGGACGCAGAAAGAAGGCGGACCCGCTCGAGCAGTTCACCAGCAACCTAACACAACTCGCCGCGGACGGAAAGCTGGAGCCGTTGGTAGGACGAGAGGAGATTCTGGAGCGGACTATCCAGGTCTTGTGCCGGCGGCTGAAGAACAACCCTGTTCATCTAGGCGACCCGGGTGTCGGGAAGACGGCGATCACTGAAGGGCTGGCACAGCGGGTGGCATCCGGCGATGTTCCGGATATTCTCAAGGGGTATACGATCTACGCCCTTGACATGGGCGCCGTGCTTGCCGGGACCCGCTATCGCGGGGACTTTGAGGAGCGCATGAAGCAGGTGATCAAGGCGCTCGAGCAGAAGGAGAAGGTGATTCTCTTTATTGATGAGATTCATACCATCGTTGGCGCCGGCGCAACCAGCGGCGGCGGCTCAATCGAGGCTTCGAACCTGCTCAAACCGGCGCTTGCCGCGGGGCGGTTGCGGTGCATCGGTGCCACGACGCACGACGAGTATCGCCGCTACTTCGAGCGTGACCGAGCGCTCTCGCGCCGTTTTCAGAAGATCGACGTTCCCGAACCGTCGGTTCCGGAGACCATTGAGATCCTCAAAGGACTCAAGGGACGGTACGAGGAGTATCACAACGTACGCTACTCCGACGCGGCGCTGGAGCTTGCCGCCAAGCTGTCGGATCAGTACATCAAAGACCGCTTCCTGCCGGACAAGGCTATTGACGTCGTGGACGAGTGCGGGGCGCATATCCGTATGCGGACCTTCCGGCTCGAGCGGGAAGAGGTGTCGCAGACCGGTGGCGCCGAGAAGACGGCCGACGAAGCGGCGGCTGAGGCAGCCGGTGCCGAGCCGGATGCGCCGGAGTCTCCCCCGCAGCCCGTTGTGGAGATAGTCGCCTCAGACATAGAGCGCGTGGTCTCCAGGATCGCTAAGGTCCCGGAGCGAAGTGTCGGTGTGAGTGAGAAAGATCGGCTGAAAGAACTGGAACCGGCACTGCGGAAGAATATCTACGGTCAGGATGGGGCCATTGATGCGGTAGTGGAAGCGGTGAAGCGCAGCCGTGCGGGCTTCCGCAACCCCAACAAACCGGTGGCGAGCTTTCTCTTTGTTGGACCAACCGGCGTCGGAAAGACCGAGTTGGCGCGGCAGCTGGCGGATACCCTTGGCGTAGCCCTGCACCGGTTTGACATGAGCGAGTACCAAGAGCGCTATGCGGTCAGCCGGCTAATCGGCGCCCCTCCGGGCTATGTGGGCTATGACGACGGTGCACAGTTGGTGGACACGGTCCGTAAGACGCCGCATGCGGTGCTGTTGCTTGATGAGGTTGAGAAGGCACACCCTGAGGTGTTCAATGTACTCCTTCAGGTGATGGACTACGCGACATTGACGGACAACCAGGGGCGAAAGGCGGATTTCCGGAATGTCATCTTGATCATGACCTCGAACGCCGGAGCTCGTCAGATTGGGAAGCCGCTGATTGGGTTTGGAGACCGGTCGCGGGAGAATGAAGCCGTAGGTGATGCAGTGGAACGCTTCTTCTCGCCGGAGTTCCGGAATCGCTTGGACAAGGTGGTGATCTTTAACAAGCTTGACGGAGCCGTGGTTGAGGACATCGTGCGGAAGGAGGTGGCGGAGTTTAGCACCCAGCTGGCAGAGAAGCACATCACGCTCCACATCACCGACGCGTGCGTATCGTGGATAGCTGAGAAGGGATTTTCTGATGAGTTCGGCGCGCGGACCATTGCTCGTCTGGTTGAAGAGAAGATCAAGAGCTACTTTGTGGACGCGGTGCTCTTTGGCGAATTGCAGCAAGGCGGGCACGCCACAGCCGACGTCATTGCGGGTGAGGTGATTGTAACACCGGGGACACGTCCGGACGACGATCGTGCCGGCGAGCACGGTGACTCAGAATCAGATCAGGACTCCGGCGTCGGCTCCGAATCGGCGGCGGATCGAGATGAGCCACAGAGCGAAACGTAGCGATTTCCCGTGGTTGGGTCCGGATGAGCTCTATCCGTTTCCTGACCCTGAGAGCTCAACGGATGAAGGAATCGTAGGCGCCGGGGGCAACCTCTCCCCCGGCATGCTTCTCTCCGCTTACCGGCAAGGCATCTTCCCATGGTTCAGCGATGGCGATCCTATCCTATGGTGGTCGCCGGATCCTCGATTCATCCTCACGCCCTCCGAAGTGCACTGCTCACGGAGGATGGCCCGCCTGATGCGGCAAGAAGCGTTCAGCGTAACCGTTGACACGGTGTTTGGGCGCGTCATCCGGGAGTGCGCACGCGTGCCGCGCCCCGGCCAATCGGGGACGTGGATCACTGAAGACATGATCTCAGGCTACGAGCAACTCAACGAGCTGGGATACGCCCACTCGTGTGAGGCGTGGGCGGATGGAGAGTTGGCAGGAGGTCTCTACGGTGTCTCACTCGGACGAGCGTTCTTTGGAGAGTCGATGTTCTCGCACGTCGCCAACGCATCAAAAGCTGCGTTCCTGTCGCTTGCGACGATGCTGGAGATGCACGGCTTTGGTCTGATAGACGCCCAAGTGCACACTCCACACCTGGCGACTCTGGGAGCCCGCAACGTACAACGCGGAGAGTTCCTTATTCGACTCAAGCAAACGCTATCTCTGCCAACGATTCGCGGCAGCTGGCGCGAGCTGGATCGTCCGGCGGGCGGCTGGTAGGCGGCCGCAGGCACGGATTGGCTCTGCTAATAGTGAAAACCGCTATCACCAATGAACTCGCGGAGAATTGAGAAATCCGGAACCAGCTTGTCCGGGATGTTGATGAAATTGCTGAGGAACCGGCGCATACGGACCGCTTCGTTGTAGACGTCATGGTACGGCTTGACGTGTTGAAGCAAGGGTTCCACATGTTTCTTGAGTACGCCCAACTCGTAGTCCAGCGCGGAATTGAACGCTGCGTCGGCTGTCTCTTGATACGGAAAGATGTTTCGCGCTTCGCCGCGCCGGACGGATGGCCACATTCTGAGCGTGTCCAGAGCGGAGTGGCCGCGGAACTGGTAGTCGCGAACAAGGCGACGGAGCAGCCGGTTATCCGTTGTGGGAATTCGATTATGGTCATCCAAGTTCAACTGAGTGAGTGCACTGACGTATACCTTGTACTTGCGCTTGTGGTCTATTCGCGGCGTAAGCTCATCGTTGAGACCGTGAATGCCCTCCATGAGGAGGATTCCGCGCTCGTTGAGTCTGAGGTGTCGACCGCTTGCTACCCGCGTGCCGGTCTTGAAATCGAACGCTGGGAGCTCAACCTCCTGGTAGTCGAAGAGCGCATTGAGGTGGTCGTTTATCAGGTTGATATCCAGCGCGTGGATGCTCTCGAAGTCAAAGGTGCCTTCGTCATCCCTTGGCGTGTGCTCCCGGTCAAGGAAGTAGTCGTCAAGAGAAATCTGCACCGGCTGCATTCCCAAGACCGTCAGCTGGATGGCCAGACGCTTGGTGAAGGTAGTCTTCCCGGAGCTCGACGGACCGGCGATGAGCACCACTTTGACATCATCGCTGCGATCGGCAATGCGGTCTGCGATCTGGGTGATCTTCTTCTCCTGCAAAGCCTCAGAGACGCTGATGAACTGGCCCACCCGGTCGCTGGTAATGACGTCGTTCAGGCGGCCGGCGGATGTGACCCCAAGGATCTGTCCCCAGCTCTTGTACTCCTGGTAGATGGTGAATAGCAGCTCGCTGTGGTGGTATGGGTGGATGGTGGTGGGTTCCGCCCGACTCGGGAACCGAAGAACGAATCCGGGATCAAGGCGGCTGATGTCGAAGTGACGCAGAATACCGGTCCGCGGTACCACCGGCCCATGCGAAAGGTCTAGGAACCCGCCACACGTGTGAACGGCCACCTGGCTGTTGTTGTGATGTTGGAGTAGGATCGCGGTGTCTTCCATCTGCTGCGAACCAAAAAGCTCAAGCGCGTCGGCATAGGAGATCACGCCTCGTGAGACGGGAAGGTCGCGCCTCACCAGCTCTCGCATCCGTTCAATCAGTGAATCGATATCCTGAGCAGAAACCTGATCCATGCCATGGTAGTAGTAGAAGTAGGCGTCGCCAATCGAATGGCCAATAATGAGTCGCCGTTGCGGGAAGAGTTCTTTGCTTGCCATGGCCAAAAGGAAGCAGAGCGCGCGCCGATAGCAACGAACTCCGGCGTCACTGGCCAAATACACCGGGCTGATCTGCGCGTTGGTGAGCACGCGGCGGGTGAGATCCAGCACTTCGTTGTTGACGTTCACTGCAACCAGTGGATTCTCCTGAGTACCGGAGATCTCCGGCTCAGAATCCAGCAGCTCGCTGATGCGCGCGCTACTGCTGACTACGCGCGATTTCCCAGAGGGCAGCGTGATTCGTACTTCATCCATGGGATGTCCTACCTATGATGTTTGTTCGGTCAGTACGGGAGGAAGAGAGCGTACTATGGCGTGGTCAGCCCCATCGTCGGTGGTAACGATCGGCTGTTCGGCATATGCGGCGCCCTCAGAGCCGGCAACTATGCGTACCTTTGGTGCTTTGGGCGTAGCGCCGGTGTCAACGACAACCGCGCGTTCGCCGCTGGCGAGTTGAACGTGCGTACCCAGAGGGTAGATGGACAGATTCGCAATCAGTGCTCGC
Organism: uncultured Spirochaetaceae bacterium; assembly: GCA_964437265.1. Classification (GTDB taxonomy): domain Bacteria; phylum Spirochaetota; class Spirochaetia; order DSM-27196; family SLST01; genus CAYTGY01. The sequence goes on from CAYTGY010000004.1 coordinate 20,254, forward strand.
AGCACCACCTCATCGTAGACGCGGCCGCTGTGCTTGGCCATGTCCAGCAGCGCCGAATGCCCATCTACTGGGTCGCGATACGGCCGTCGCGAGACCAGTGCGGAGAACGACCCCGCTACCATGATGATCTTTGCGTACAATGATATCTTCTCGCCGGTCAAACCGCGCGGGTAGCCCGAGCCGTCCATGTTCTCACGGCACTCAAGAACGGCCAGACACACCGGCATGGGAAATGAGTATTGCTTGAGGATTTTGAATCCGAGCAGCGTATGCGCCGTGATTGCCTTTTTCTCCTGGGGGGCCAGGACCTTTTGGGACATGTACAGCTGCGGTGGTAGCCGTATCATTCCCAGCTCATGGAGCAGCGCCGCGGTCCCCAGATCGATGAGCTTGTGGGGGGGGAGCTTGACGGTTGCGCCAACGGCCACGGATAGAATAGCGGTCTTCACCGAGTGATCAACTATGTAGTTGTGCGCGTCGGTCTGCAACTCGTTCAGTCTGAGGACGTACCGGCGGTGGCTGCGGACCATATCAATGACGTGCTTGACCTGCTCAGAGATGTCGCGCTGTGGGAGCTCGTTCTTCGTCACGAATGCGGTGAACAGGTGTTCTGTGAAGTCCAGGAGCTCCGAATAAAGGCTACGAGCCTCTTTGAGGAGCGCGGTCTCTTTGATATCCTGGTCAATCGCAATGGTTACCGTGTCTGCACCGGAGTTGACTCCGGCCGTAGGCGTGTCTACCAGGTCGCCCTCGGATGAGATTTGGGAGAACTCCCATCGCTGTAATCGTTCGATCAACTCCTGCGTGAGCGGCGTCTCTGGGGAGAGCAGGATGTACTTCTCATCCAGGAAGGCCTGAGCGGTGAAGTACTTACCAGGTTGGAGGTTGTCGACCGGAAACGGGTTCATCGTTACTCCTCAGTATACCATATCGGCCGTTTGAGAGATAGTTTCGTCCGAATGAGATTTCTGCTATACTGCGTACTCGATCAGCGCTACAAGGAGCACCCGTGAAGTTTCGCACGATTTTCGCTGTCTTCAACATCATTATCGTTGTCTCGTTCTTGCTGATCTTCCTTATGCCGTACTTCGTGCTTGGCTGGGAGTATACGGAATTGTTCTGGCGCAACAATTGGTTCTTGGGCATCATCTTTGTCGCAATTCTTGGGGCGCTGAACGGGTACTTTGTCCATAACTGGCGGCTGTTCTCGTTGTTGGAACAGGAAGACTGGCCAAACCTGATCGCCTATCTTGAGGCGCGGGTCTTTGAGAAGGGACGCACCAACAAGCAACGGATGCGGATCTTGATCAATGCATACGTGGTGACATCCCAACCGGACCGCACCATGCGCCTGGAACAGTATCTGCGGGAGAATAAACCCGCCGTGATTCCGCAGTTCGCGCTTCAGCTGGGCATCCCGTATCTTCTGCGGAATGATCCGGAAGCAATGGAGCAGTTCTACGGAGAGATGAAGGAAGAGTCGAACTGCGCGGACCCGCTGTGGGTGCGTTGGAACTACGCGTTTGCCTTGATGCTGCAGCAGAAGCTTGACGACGCAAAGGCGGTGTTGTTGTCAATAGCTCCTCAAGAAAAGAACCCGGTGCTCCGACTGCTGACATTGTACCTGCTGGACGCATTCACCTCCACGGATGAGGAGGTGCGTCAGGTGGTGCGAAACGGAACCGAGCAGCTGCGGGCAAAGTATCCCGGAGAGAAGTGGCAGGCGCAGCTTGAACGCCGGAGAGACTCGCTGCAGGTTCTGGTGCTCTCAAAGCTGATCAGAGACGCCACCGAGTGGGCGTTCGGTTCGGGCCGCAAGACCGGTTCCGAGCAATCATCCTCGTAGCGGCTGGTCAATGAAACACATACGCAAATCCGGCAAGCTGGCAGACGTATGCTATGACATCCGCGGGCCGGTCCTTGCTGAAGCACGCCGTCTTGAGGAGGAGGGATACCGCATCCTCAAGCTGAACATTGGAAACACGGCTCCCTTTGGGCTCAATGCGCCGGACGAGCTGTTTCATGACGTGATCCTCAACCTACGTGAGAGTCAGGGGTATTGCGACAGCAAGGGGCTTTTTTCCGCGCGCAAGGCCGTTATGCAGTACTATCAGCAACGGCGGATCGAGGGCATAGAGATAGAGGATATCTTCATCGGCAACGGCGTGAGCGAGCTCATCGTCATGACCATGCAGGCCCTGCTCAACAGCGGAGATGAGGTCTTGATCCCGGCACCTGACTATCCGCTCTGGACCGCCGCGGTGCGGCTCTCGGGTGGTACCCCCGTACACTACCGGTGCGATGAAGCGTCGGAATGGTTACCGGATATGGAGGACATGCGGTCCAAGGTCTCAGACCGGACCGTGGGTGTGGTGGTGATCAACCCGAACAACCCTACCGGCGCGGTGTATCCGCGGGAGATGCTCCAGCACGTTCATGACATGGCGGTGGAGCATGACCTGCTCCTTCTCAGTGACGAGATCTACGACAAAATCCTCTATGACGACGTCACGCATACGAGTTTGGCTGAGATCAGTGAGGATCTGCTCTGTCTGACCTACGGTGGTCTGAGCAAGAACTACCGAGCGCCAGGATTCCGCGCCGGCTGGTTGATGGTGTCAGGGCGCAAGATTGCCGGCAAGGACTTCCTGGAAGGGCTTGATATGCTCTCCAACATGCGACTGTGCAGCAACGTGCCGGCGCAATTCGCGATCCAGACCGCTCTGGGCGGATACCAGAGTATTGGAGACCTGGTGATGAAGGGTGGCCGCCTCCGTGAGCAGCGGGACTACGCCTATGACCGTCTTGTCGCCATTCCGGGAGTCTCGTGCGTGAAGCCCAAAGGTGCGCTCTATCTCTTTCCTCGTCTTGATCCAGACCGCTTCCACATCACAAACGACCAGCAGTTCGCGCTGGATCTTCTGCGGGAGAAACGAATACTGATTGTGCAGGGTTCAGGCTTCAACGTGGAAGACTCAAATCACTTCCGGCTCGTGTTTCTCCCGGAGCTGCGTCTTCTGGAGGAAGCGTTAGACGCCTTGCAGGATTTCCTGAGCTGGTACCGGCAGTGAACGGAACGTCGGTCTCCGGCGTCCTTGCATGCGCACAATTCGTTTCGGTATAATCGCGCAAATGAATGTCAGGGTACGCTACGCTCCATCGCCGACGGGCCTGCAGCACATAGGCGGCGTCCGGACGGCTCTCTTCAACTATTTCTTCGCCAAGTCCTCCGCGGGCACGTTTGTGCTGCGCGTGGAGGACACTGACCGCGAGCGGTTTGATCCGCGCAGCCTTCAGGATATCTACGATACCTTTGCGTGGCTGGGAATCCACTGGGATGAGGGGCCCGATGTCGGCGGCGAATACGGGCCCTACGTGCAGTCACAGCGCAGTGATCTCTACCGGGGATACGCTCAGCAGTTGGTTGACTCCGGGCGCGCCTACCTGGCGTATGATACGCCGGAGGAACTGGCGGCCGCCAGAGAGCGGGGTGATGAAGGAGCCAACCGCCGCTTCCGTGAGATGGACGAGCAGGAGCTGTCGAGCTACGTCCAGCGCGGTATCCCGCCCGTTGTGCGGTTCAAGGTGCCGCTTGACGGGTCCACACGGTTTGAGGACGTCATTCTTGGTGAGGTGGTCTGGGAGAACTCAGACGTGCATCCGGACCCCATCCTGTTAAAGTCCGACGGATACCCGACGTACCACCTGGCAAACGTGGTTGACGATCACTTCATGCGGATCACCCATGTTCTGCGCGCACAGGAGTGGATTCCGTCCGCGCCGCTGCATCTGCTGCTCTATGAGGCGTTTGGGTGGGACCCACCGCAGCTCTGCCACTTGCCGATGGTGCTGGGAGGGGACGGAAAGAAGCTGAGCAAGCGGCATGGGTCTACCAGCGCCGTCGAGTTTCGGGAGAAGGGGTGCCTGCCGGATGCGCTGATCAACTATGTGATGCGCCTGGGCTGGAGCTATGATGACAAGCGCGAGGTCTTCTCCCAAGCGGATCTAGAGGAGCTGTTCGCGCTTCAGGGTGTCAGCAAGTCTCCGGCGGTCTTCGACTACGCAAAGTTGGAGTGGATGAACGGGGTCTACATTCGTGAGCGTGCACCCGAGCGCCTCTACGCGGAGGTGCTTCCGTTTGTTCGGGCGGCGGGTCTTCTGGGCGAAAACGATGACCAGGAGAGCGAGTCACTCCTACGAGCGGCAATTCCCCTTATCCAAGAGCGTCTGAAGTATCTCAGCGACGCGCCGGAGATGGTGCGCTATCTGTTTGAGGATCCGACACTTCCGGAGCCGGAGCAGTTCATCGCCAAGAAGATGGACCTGGAGAAGACCGTCATGGTGCTGAAGGCCGCACAGGAGTTCGGTGAGAATATTCTGGGGGGAAAGCCGGATGAAGAGGAGCTCGAGGCCTTTGCACGAGCAAAGGCGGATGAGCTCGGGGTGAAGCTCGGGGGGCTGTTGATGCCGTTGCGCGTCGCTGTTACCGGTAGTCGGGTTTCTCCGCCGCTTTTTGGTTCAATGCGTTTGATAGGCGCCGACGCCACGCGTCGGAGACTCGGGCGTGCGCTCGAGCATCTGGTAACGAAGGGATAGCAGGACATGGCAGAACAGCAGGCAAAACATCAGATGGAGACACTCGTCTCCTTGGCGAAGCGACGCGGATTCGTCTTTCAGTCATCGGAGATCTACGGCGGACTGTCGTCCGCGTGGGACTATGGGCCGATGGGAAGCGAGCTCAAGAACCGCATCCAGCAGTTCTGGTGGCGGGAGATGACGCAACTCCACGACAACATCGTTGGCATTGACGCGTCCATCATGATGCATCCACGGGTGTGGGAGGCGAGCGGCCACGTGGAGAATTTCGCGGATATGATGGTTGAGGACACCGTTACCAACGAGCGGTTTCGTTTTGATCATCTGACTCCTGAGCAACAGAGCAGTATGACCAGTCCGGCTGGAAACCCGCTCTCTGCTCCGCGAAGATTCAACCTCATGTTCAAGACGCACCTGGGACCCGTGGAAGAGAGCTCGAGCGTGGTCTACCTTCGGCCGGAGACCGCACAGGGCATCTACGTCAACTTCAAGAACGTCGTGCAGACCTCGCGCGTTCGTGTCCCATTCGGCATAGCCCAGGTAGGCAAGGCATTCCGCAATGAGATTGTCACCAAGAACTTCATCTTCAGGACCTGCGAGTTCGAGCAGATGGAGATGCAGTACTTCGTCCATCCCAGCGAGGACGAGCAGTGGTTCGAGTACTGGCGTGAGCAACGGATGGCGTACTACCAGAAACTCGGCATCCGGAGTGACCGTCTGCGTTGGAAAGAACACGGCCCGGATGAGCTGGCGCACTACGCAAAGGCGGCGTACGATATCGAGTATCTCTTTCCGTTCGGCTGGAGCGAGTTGGAGGGTGTCCACAACCGAACGGACTTCGACCTGAGCCGGCACGCGGAGTATTCAGGCAAGGACCTGACCTATATCGACGACATGCGGAAGGAGCGCTATATACCGTATATCGTTGAGACATCGGCTGGACTGACCCGCAGCGTCTTGATGGTGCTCAGCGACGCATACGAAGAAGAAGAGGTCGGAGAGAACGATGTGCGCACGGTGCTGCGCTTCCATCCGGCAATTGCTCCGGTGACCGTCGCGGTATTTCCACTCGTCAAGAAGGACGGACTCGCTGAGATCGCTCAGGAGATCGAACGCTCGCTCCGTAGCGAATTCAGCACCTTCTACGATCAGGGCGGAGCAATCGGCAGGCGATATCGGCGGCAGGATGAGATTGGCACTCCCTACTGCGTTACCGTGGACTACGAGACTAAGGAGAAGCACACCGTGACACTCCGGTACCGTGACAGCATGGAGCAGGTGCGGGTGCCGGTGGATGAGATTGCCGGCTTCATCCGTCGCGCAAGCACCGAGTACCGGAGAGTTGGGTCGTGACCGGTGCGCTCACAACGCTCGCAGAGCGTGGCTTTGTCAAGCAGTGCACGGACCTGGAAACACTGTCTGCTCGCATGGAGACCGAGCCAATCGGCTTTTATGTTGGTCTGGACCCAACGGGTCCCACATTGCACATTGGGCACTTGGTACCGGTGTTTGCCGCGGTGCATATGTGCCGTGCCGGACACGATCCCACAATCATCGTTGGCGGCGGAACGGCTCGCATTGGGGATCCGTCTGGGAAGACGGAGATGCGAAAGATGCTCTCCGTGGAACAGATTAATGCGAATGTTATGTCCATAACCGTGCAGCTACAGCACTTCCTGGAATCAGCAGGAGCACATGCGCGGATCGTTGACAATGCGGAGTGGCTTGCGCCGCTCAACTACATCGAGTTCCTGAGAGACATCGGAAAGCACTTCTCCGTGAATCGGATGCTCACCTTTGAGGCATACCGGATGCGTATGGAGGCGGGCCTGTCCTTCATTGAGTTCAACTATCAACTGCTGCAATCCTACGACTTCCTGGTCCTCAATCGGCGGTACGGCGTTGCTCTGCAGATTGGCGGCGACGATCAATGGGGGAATATCGTAGCGGGCGCGGATCTGATCCGTCGGGTAGAGGGGACGGAGGCATTCGGCCTGACCTTCCCACTGGTCACCCGGGCGGACGGCAAGAAAATGGGCAAGACGGAGAAGGGAGCGCTGTTCCTTGACCCCGCGGTTGTGAGCCCCTATGAGTTTTTCCAGTATTGGCGCAATGTGCCGGACCAGGATGTTGAGAAGATGCTCTTGATGTTCACGTTCCTGCCTCCGGAGGAGTGCCGCCGGCTGGGCGCATTCACGGGAGGCCACGTAAACGACGCCAAGGAGCGACTTGCTCTGGAGGTCACTGAGCTGATTCATGGCACCGAAGAGGCCCAGAAGGCGATGGACGCGGCACGGGCTGCGTTCGGTTCCGGGGCCGCTGCGGATACCGCAGCGATTCCAGATATCGCTGTCTCCGGTGCAGAGTTGGACCGCGGCATCGGTGTGCTGGACCTTTTTGCGCGTACGCAGCTGTGTGCGTCGCGGAACGAGGCGCGCCGGTTGGTGGAGCAAGGCGGGGCACGAATCAATGACAAGAGAGTTGAAGACGTTGACCTAACGGTTGACGGCTCATGGCTCAGCGACCGCGGAGAGTTGCTCCTACGGGCCGGCAAGAAGCGCTACTTCAGAGTGCGCGTTTCCTAACGCGACGCGTTTGAGCCGGCGCGGGTGATCAGCCACGCGCGATGTGGCCGAGTTCCCAGGAAGTCCTGGTCAATCGTCTGACGCGTAATGTCAATGATGGACGCCGCGCGGAGGTTTTGCTCATCCAGCGTGAAACGTTTGGCGTTGGTGGAGAACAGGAGCGTTCCTCGTGGGTCAAGATGCCGTAGGCAGCGGTGGAGCAGGTCTGCGTGGTCGCGCTGGATATCCAGCACGGTGTCCGTCTTTTTGCTGTTTGAGAAGGTCGGTGGATCAACAATGATTAGGTCAAAGACCTCGCGCACCGCATTTTGAAGGTACGCGTTGACGTCTTCGTTGACCTGCAGATGCTCAGACCCGGCGAGTCCGTTGATCTCAAGATTCCGTTGGCACCACTGGGTGTAGGTGCGGCTGAGGTCAACACTGACGGTCCGGCGCGCTCCGCCGGCCGCGGCGTAGACCGTGAATGACCCGGTGTAGGAGAAGAGGTTCAGCACACGACGATCAGCGGCCCACTCACGAACCATCTGCCGCGTCGGGCGATGGTCAAGGAACAATCCGGTGTCCACGTAGTCACTCAGGTTGACAACAAAGCGAAGACCGCCTTCAGAGACGATCTCTTCAACCGATTTCGACCCATGGCGCTGATACTGGTCGCTCCCGGAGGTCCGGCGTCGTTGTTTGGTGAAGATCCGCTGCGGTGGCGCATTGAGTGCTCGTGAGACGGTCTGGGTCACCATGGAGCCGAAGGCGGCAAGCGCCTCTTCTGAGGTATCCCGCGGTTCCCGATAGTCGTTGATATGGACGAAGCGTTCGTAGCGGTCAACCACGAGTGGGAGATCCGGGATGTCTCGGTCGTAGACGCGATAGCAGCCGATTGCGCGGCGCTGGGCCCATTTCCGCAGCTGTCTGTCCCGCTTCTTGAGACGATTCCCAAAGACCTCCGCCTGATACGCTAGACTAGCGGCCATTGACGGTCAGGAGCTGTCGCATCTTCACCGCAAGAAGCGCATAACCGCTGGAAAGGTCCTCCTTCTGAACCACCACGCCCTGGGGGATCTTGAGCTTCACGTTTGTGAAGTTCCAGATTCCGGCGATGCCGGCGGCGATGAGTGAGTCAGCAACCTCCTGCGCCTGGGGCGACGGGACCGTGAGGATGGCGATCGTAGCCCCCAAGTCGGTTAGGCGTTCGCGGCAGCTTTCAAGCGCGAAGACCGGTATCCCGTTGCACGGTGTGCCGATCTTTGCCGGATCCGTGTCGAATGCGGCCACAATTGTCAGGCCACGACGGGGAAACTCTCCGTATCCAATAAGTGCCGAGCCAAGGTTTCCAGCGCCAACGATGATGGCGCGGTGATCCTGGTCCCAGTGTAGGAACCGGTAGATCGCCTGAATCAGCTCCTCTACCGGAAAGCCCAGGCGTGGCCTGCCGACAATCCCGGTGAGCGATAGGTCCTTGCGCACCTGGATTGGCTCAAGATTGAGCTCCTCTGCTATCACCGTACCGGAGATGTAGGACTTCCCCTCCAACCGGGCACTCTCAATGACGTGCAGGTAGGACGGAAGTCGCCTGATGGTCGGGAGGCTGGTGAGCTTTGCACGTTGAACCGGCATCGGTTGGGGATTATACCAGGCACTCCGCGGCGTGAGTAGCACGTGAGCGGGTAGGGATGGTTCACGGAGGAGCGGTGATTCGCGCGTTCGGGTGTGATAAGCTGCTCTGGTGAGACGGCTCTGGATCAAGCGACCTTTCACAATGCGGTGCGTGTCCGTTGTGACACTGGTACTCCTGACGACGGCCGGAGTCCTCGCGCAGGATCTCCATTGGACCGAGCGTCCCGGCTGGCGGTTTGTGACCGGTGGTGTTCTCCAGGGCCCCCCGGTCATCTCTGAGTCCGGCAACCTCTATCTCACCGCGGCGGATCGGTATCTGTACGCCCTGGACCCTACGGGACGGATGCGGTGGCGCTTCGACCTCTCCACGCGTCCTACTGGGTTTCAAGTCGTCTCTCCGTCCGGGGTAGTGCACGTTGGCCGCCGGCACGGCCGCGTTCTGACGCTGCTTCCCGATGGCCGGCGTCTGTGGGAGTATCAAGCCGCCAATGACTCGCTGTTGCCGCTGGTGTGCCTTCCCAATGGTCAGCTGATGGTGAGCGAGGAGATTGGCGCGGTTAGTCTGCTCTCTGCCGGGGGTGTGCGGTTGTGGACGAGAGGGTTCTCCGCGGCGCTCTCCGCCCCGCCGGTGGTTGACGTGGACGGGCGGCTGTGGGTGGCCATGGTGGACGGTACGCTGGCGGTAGTGGACACAGCCGGCGCCGTCACTCGGCGGCTGCGGGTGAACGAGCACGTGACTGCGTTCTGCCCTTCGGCTGACGGGATGCTCATCGGGTCCGCGGACGGCACGGTTGCAGAGGTTCGTTCGGATGGAAGTGCTGCGTGGCGTACGGAAGTCGGCTCGGCGGTCAGGTATATCGTCTCCGGGGCGGACGCCACGCGCTACGTGTTGCTTCAGAATGGAAGTGTTGTGTGCCTGGACTCCGACGGGCGCCAGCGGTGGCGTGCAGCGCCTGAGGGCCGGAGAGTGACGGAGGCAATTGCCGGAGAGGGCGTGGTACTGACGCTGGACGACGGCACGCTGCTTTCGCTTGGGCCCGACGGACGCTCACGTTGGCAGCTCCGAGCTCCCCGCGGTCTGGAGCGAGCGACGCTGTCGCCTGAGGGGCTGCTGGTGGGCGGCGCCGACAATTGGATTGTGTATGGCGTGTGGACACCGGCGGCCGCGCAGGGGATCTGGCCGTACGTGCGCGGCGATGCCGGGGCCACCGGGGTGGCTGCTGGATCATTGGTGGTGCGGCGTCCCGTGCGTGAATACGAGGCAACACTCGACTTTGTATACCTCCAGGAGCAGCTCACATCCGGTTCCGCCTCAGAGCGGGCCAGGGCGCTTGAAGAGCTCGAGACTCGTGTGCGGGCGGGAGATCTAGCCGGTAGCTACCACTATGTGCTCCACGTGCTGGAGGCGATCGCCGGGAATTCAGGGACGCCGTTGCGTGACGTGTACGGTTCCGCGCGCACAGACGTGCAAGCGCGGTTGGTGGCAATAGGGCTGCTTGGAATCGCCGGAGATCACCGGAGTCTCGCCGTACTGCGAGAATTGGTTGTGAATGACGAGACCGCCGGTATCCGCATCGCAGCAGTTAGGGCGCTGATGGGGTTGTACACGCCCGCGTCGGCCCCGCTTGTCACAGCGACGGTGGAGCGGGCGATCAGCGAGGACCTGGGGCGCAGCCGGAGCGATCGGTCGGACGCGTTCGGGGCTGCTCTCCTGGAGCTGCTCGTGCAGCTTGTGCGGCTTCACTCCGGAGCGCCTCCGGATGGCGCCGCAGATGCGTTGGTGCTCATTGCTGAGGGCGCCTATGGGAGTGAAGTCGCGCGGCGCGCTGCGGCATTTGCAAGCGGGGAGCAGTAGCGATATAGTGGTGGGGATCGGAGGTGGCGATGCGACGTGCGTGTGCAACCCTGCTTCTTCTGGTTCCATTGTTTGTGATGGGGCAGGAGGTAGATCGGGCGGAACTAGAGGCCCTCGGTGACGCGGATCTTGACTTCATCAACTACGAAGGTCCGCACGAATACATAGACACGATCGAAGCGATTAGGGGCATCGGAGTGTTCTTGGGGCGAGAGATTGCCCCGGAGTTTGGCCGGTTCAGCTATTCCGGTCGCTATACCGTGCTCCACG